>DXAT01000006.1 GCA_019116965.1 Candidatus Coprenecus pullistercoris | reverse complement strand
AAAATACGAGATATGCCGCTGCGAGTCCACCGTCTGCCGGGTCGAGAACCGCCATATCCATTTCTACTGCGAGGAGTGCAACCGCACATTCTGCATTGACGATGTGAAGATTCCCGTAGTGGAACTTCCTGACGGCTACGAGATTGAGTCCATCAACTACACCGTCAAGGGCCTCTGTCCCGAATGTTCCGGCCGAAAAGCCT
This sequence comes from Candidatus Coprenecus pullistercoris, assembly GCA_019116965.1. Classification (GTDB taxonomy): domain Bacteria; phylum Bacteroidota; class Bacteroidia; order Bacteroidales; family UBA932; genus Coprenecus; species Coprenecus pullistercoris. Next base: position 36,591 of record DXAT01000006.1, on the reverse strand, counting down.
GACTTCCGTCACTGCAACCGGATTGCAAAGTGACCGGACTGACGCATTTATGAAACCTGGTTGCATCCTGTCCTCTGTAATTTTGTGTCAGAAACCAAAATGACAGAATCATGGCACACGCACATCATAATCACGGACATCATCACTCCGGGCAATCCGGACATGAAGGCAGGAGCATGAGACGGCGCATCATCATTATCGCCGTCACAGCAGTCCTGCTGGCCGGGGCGGTAATCATAGAAAAGCACTGCGCCCTGCCGACATGGCAGCTGCTTCTCGTCTATCTGATACCGTACCTGCTGGTCGGAGCGCCTACGCTGAAAGAGGCGGCCGAGGGCATCGCGCACGGAGACATGTTCAACGAGAACTTCCTGATGACCGTAGCTACCCTCGGGGCCCTTTGCATCGGCTTCCTGCCCGGAGCGGAGACCGAGTTTCCCGAAGCCGTCTTCGTCATGCTGTTCTTCGCCGTAGGAGAGCTGTTCGAGACCTACGCCGAAGGCCGGAGCCGGGACAGCATATCGCATCTGATGGACATCCGGCCCGATACGGCTGACGTGGAACGTAACGGCCATGTGGAGACCGTCCCGCCTGAAGAAGTCCGCGTCGGAGAGGTCATAGTCATAAGGCCGGGGGAGAAAGTGCCTCTGGACGGTACGGTGATAGAGGGTACATCATCGCTCAACACCGTCGCGCTCACAGGAGAGAGTATGCCACGGGATGTAAGCACCGACGACGAGGTGATATCCGGCTGCATCAATCTCTCCGGCGTGCTCCGCGTGAGGACGACAAAATCTTTCGGTGAAAGCACCGTGTCGAAAATACTCCGGCTGGTGGAGAGCGCGGACGGACAGAAGTCCCGAAGCGAGTCGTTCATCACCCGTTTCGCCCGTGTCTATACCCCGATCGTGGTCTTCGCCGCCCTGCTGCTGGCCTTCCTGCCTCCGCTTTTCTCAGAGGCCGGCTTTTCAGCCTCGTTCGCCACATGGCTGCACCGGGCACTGATTTTCCTTGTAGTCTCATGTCCCTGCGCCCTGGTCATAAGCGTACCGCTAACATTTTTCGGCGGACTTGGAGGAGCCTCGCGCAAAGGCATACTCATCAAGGGCAGCAGCTATATGGATACACTGGCCCGTATCGGGACTGTCGTGTTCGACAAGACCGGGACACTCACAAAGGGTGAATTTGCAGTGGAGGCCGTTCATCCCGAGGACTTCAACGAGAACGAGCTGCTGCATCTGGCCGCCCATGTGGAGCATTTCTCCACCCATCCGATAGGCGAGGCTCTTAGAGCGGCATTTCCCAACGAAGCCACCGACGGCTGCTCGGTCACCGATGTGGAGGAGATTGCCGGGCAGGGTATCCGGGCCTGCGTGGAAAGCCGCACGGTATGCGTTGGCAATGCTAAAATGATGGACAATATCGGGGCAACATGGCATGACTGCCACCGCACAGGTACCATCATCCATGTAGCCGTGGACGGCAAGTACGCCGGACATATCGTCATCAACGACAAAGTGAAAGAGGACAGTGCGGAAGCCGTCGCCGCACTCAAACGCCTGGGTGTCAGCCGGACAGTCATGCTGACCGGAGACCGGGAGGAAACGGCCCGTGATGTGGCCGGCCGGCTCGGCCTGGACGCATATCACGCCACCCTGCTGCCCGCTGACAAGGTCTCGTATCTGGAACAGCTGCTGGCCTCGAAGCCGGCCGGACGCAGCCTGGCCTTCGTGGGAGACGGCATCAACGACGCGCCTGTGCTCAAACGGGCCGATGTGGGCATCGCCATGGGCGGACTGGGCAGCGACGCAGCGATAGAGGCCGCCGATGTGGTACTGATGGACGACAAGCCGACCAAGATATCCACAGCTATCGCCATAGCACGCCGCACTCTCCGTATCGCCCGTCAGAATATCTGGTTCGCCGTCGGAGTAAAGGTGACCATACTTGCCTTAGCCACAGTAGGCCTCGGCACCATGTGGATGGCAGTATTCGCCGATGTAGGAGTCACCGTCCTGGCCGTCCTCAACGCCATGCGCGCCCTCCGCATCCGTCAGTCATAATCAGCGGACGACTATCTCGTCGGTGAAGACCCAGCCGCCGAACTGGCCGGAACGGGCCTGGACGCGGATATAGCGGACGCGGACTGAGGCATCGGCAGCATGCCAGCCGTCGGTGACGAAGGTGACGCGGTCGTCGCGGACCACCTCACGGGTGATGCGCCTCAGCTCCCGGAACTCAGAACCGTCCTCCGATGCAGAAATCACCACCTCAGCCGGCAGGAAGACCTCCGGGCCGCAGACCTGTATGAAGTCCGCCTCCACAGAACGCACATCCGTCAGCCGGCCAAGGTCTACAGTCACATCCAGACGGCCCCGCGAGATAAAGCCCTGCCAGCGGCCGTCCCCGTAAGTCCAGCCTCCGTGCAGACCGTCCGTGAGAGCCGTGTCCCCTCCTGCGGCATAAGTAGCGTTATAAGGCGCGTTGTAGATGACCTTGCAGCCCCGGGCCAGATGCTCCACAGGCTGCTGCGAGGCGGGACGGTTCCCCACCTCACGGGCCAGGTCGAAGACATTGTATCCGTCAGCCCTCATCCTATCACACAGCACTAAGGCCCGACGGTGAAAGTCCCCGTAATCCCGACCCGAAGCCGGGCTCCAGGCCATCTCGGCCAGGGCATAGAGACGGGGGTATATCATCAGCTCGGCATGCTCCTCGGTCGGAATATATTCGCACCAGAGATTGGCCTGCACACCTATGATATTGGAAGCTGCCGTTGAGTCCAGACCGTCCGGCACCGGCTCGAACGAATAGACCTTGGAAAGCGGGGTATATCCGCCCATAGCCGGAGGCAGCGTGGACGGATCATCCTGATAGGTATCGAAATAGCAGAACGCACCCGGAGACATGATCGTCCTGTTGCCGCCCTCGGCCGCACGGACGCCCTGGTCCACACCTCTCCAGACCATGACCACGGCGGCACTGTCTGCCCCTCCCTGCATTATCTCGTCCCAGCCGACCAGAGTCCGGCCATGCGACTCAAGGAAAGTGCCTATGCGTCTGATCATATAACTTTGCAGTTCGTCCACATGCGTCAATCCCAGAGCATCCATCCTGGCCTGACACAAAGGACACTCGGCCCAGGCTTTTTTGGAAGCCTCGTCTCCTCCGACATGGATGTACTGCGACGGGAAAATCTCCATGACCTCACTGAGAACCCCTTCAAGAAACTCAAATGTTTTCTCATTGCCTATGCAGAAATCCGGATGCTTATAAGGCTCGCCGGTGCAGGAAAGTTCCGGATATGCTGTCAGCACCTCCTCCGAGTGCGATGGCATCTCTATCTCCGGCACAATCGTAACATAGCGGTCAGCGGCATACCGCACCAGCTCCCGCAGCTGCTCCTTGGTATAATACCCGCCATACGCCCCGGGGGTCCCCTCGGGAAGATACTTCCGATCTCCGAACCACCAGTCCTTCCACAAGTCGCCCTCCCTCCAGGCGGCCAGCGAGGTCAGCAGGGGATAGCGGTCGATCTCCACCCTCCAGCCGGCGGCATCGGTCAGATGCAGGTGCAGGCGGTTGAGCTTCAGGGCCGCCATCGCGTCTATCTGTTTCTTGAGAAAATCCATGTCGAAGAAATGCCGCGACACATCCTGCATATAGCCTCTCCAGGCAAATCTGGGACTGTCCGATATGCTGACGCAGGGTATACGGCGCCCGTCAGGCTCGACAAGCTGGCTCAGAGTCTGCCAGGCGTAGAAAAGGCCCGCGCTGTCTCCGGCCTCGATAATGACGGAATCCCGGGTAACATCCAGCACATAGGACTCCGGCTCGGCCCGGACTATGGACTGACGCACCCGGCCGGAGGAAAGGATATCCCCGGCATCCATCTTAAAATATCCCTGACCGTAATGCAGTTCCGCAGGTCTGGGAATGACATCCGATACAGATCCGCTATAAGCGCTCACAGAGGTCAGCAACAAGGCCGCTGACAAAGCCGGCACTATCTTTCTTAGCATACTCATCCGAATTAAAGCCCTAATATAAGGAAAATGAACCGATTTCCCGCAAAACCATGGCACTTTCCCCAGCGGTTTTCCACGGATCACAGATTACGGACGGGATGATGTAACAGGGATGAAACTTCTGCAACATGTTCGTAACCTGCGTAACAGCATTTTAACCACCGCGTATCAACCATGACATATCGTCCCGATACTTTTGCCGCCGAAAAAGCAGGACAATATGAGCAAAAGATTTCTAAAAGCAGTTTTTTCCATTTTAATCGCCTCCGCATCCCTCCATTGCGGGAATCTTTACGCGCAGACCATCAGGGGTGTCGTCCGAGACGCGGCGACTTCAGAGACCCTGCCCGGTGTCGTAATCATGTTTGAACGCATCCAGGATGGAGCCGGCTCAGGCATGACAGGAGTACAGACCGAGGTGGACGGAAGCTACACCATCACGATCCCGGAAGGAGCCGAGGGTGTGCTTGGTCTCTACCTTATAGGTTACAATGATCTCAAGTCAGAGGTTATCATACTTAAGAAAGGAGAAGAGAGGACCATGGATTTCAGCATGGAGCTTCAGTCGGAAGTACTGGAGGGCGTAACAGTCATCGCAAGAAAAGACCCCGGATCCACAGGTGCCCTGATCAATGACAGGAAAGTCTCGGCCCAGGCTGTCGAGAACATCGGTGCTTCCGAAATCCGGATCAAGGGCCTCTCCAATGTAGAGGAAGCCGTGGAGACCATGAGCGGAGTATCGTTCAACAACTCCGGCCAGCTCTTCGTGCGCGGGCTCGGCGACCGCTACAGCCTGACCACCCTGAACGGTCTGCCAGTAGCCTCCCCCAATCCAGACAACAAGCTGATACCGCTGGATATCTTCTCAAGTTCGGTGCTTCAGGACATAACGGTGACCAAGGTCTATACAGCCACCAGCTTCGCCGACTACTCCGGAGCCCATATCGACATCTCCACCAAGGAAAATGTAGGAGACAGTTTCCTTTCCATATCACTTGGATTCAATGGTATCATCGGTACCACATTCAAGGACACCTATCGTCCGGACAGAAAGGGCTGGCTGCTGCACGACAACAATATTCCCGGCAATGTCAGAAACATGAGCCTGTCCGACTTCAGAACCTACATCGTAAATAACGACCCGTTCGGAACCACATTCGACATCAGCAAGTCGATGGCCATACCGGACATCTCGGGCTCGGTATCAGGAGGCCGCACATTCCAGCTCCGCAACGGTGACGAGCTGAGCCTGCTGGCATCGGCATCCATCTCCAGCGGAAGTCAGAACATCTATGACGCATACATCACCAACATCAACACCCAGGGCCAGCATATGGACGAGTTCCACTACAACGGATACGAACACAGCCTGGACCTGACCGGCCTGCTGAGTCTCAACTATCTCTTCAAGAACGGAGACAAGATAGGCTTCACCATGCTTTACGCCAAGAACGCAATGGAGGACTACAAACTCCGCGAAGGTTATGACGCAGAGGATAACCAGCTCCTCGGAAGCAACTCCATTGCCCACTCATATTCCTTGTGGAACAACCAATTAGGTGGATCGCACACCCTGCATCCCAAATGGAACATAGACTGGAAAGTATCATACGGCATGACTGACAGCAACGAGCCTGACCGCCGTCAGGTGATGTACCGCAGGGGTCAGGACGGTTCCCTTTCCCTGTTCAAGCTCAACCGTCAGGAGACCATGAGATACTACGGAGAACTCGCCGAACAGGAAGTAGTGGCAGAGATCAAACCCACTTTCAGTTTCGGAGACAATAACAGCAAGCTGATTTTCGGAGCCGCCTACAAGGACAAGACCCGCGATTACAACTCGCTCCGATTCTACTACAATCTGAGCGACATCAATCCGGTCATAAGCGACATCTACACTCCGTCATCTTTCATAAACCAACAGAGCATAGCCGACGGTCTGATAAAGATAGAAAGGGACGCACAGCCCAAAAACAACTACTACGCCGGACACAGGATTCTCGCGGGATTCGCAGAAGTGGAGTACTATCCCGTCGATCAGCTCCTGCTGAGTCTCGGAGTCCGCTACGAATACTCACAGCAATGGGTCAGGTACTGGAATGACGCTTCCAGAGAAAATGTCTCACGCCTTGACAAAGGAGATTTCTTCCCTGCCCTCAACATCAAGTATACCCTCAATAACCGTCACAACTTCCGTTTCGCCTCCTCCATCACCGTGACCCGCCCCTCATTCATAGAGATGGCCCCTTTCCTTTACAAGGAGTCCTACGGAAGTGCGGAGATACGAGGTAATGACCAGCTGACCAACGGCTACAACTACAACTTCGACCTTAAATACGAATACTTCTCCACAAACAACAAGCACATGTTCTCCGTAGGCGCTTACTACAAGATCCTCAAGGATCCTATCGAACGGGTGCAGGAGACTTCCGGCGGAGCCATAGTACACACCTTCAGAAATGCACAGCAGGGAATGGCCGCAGGACTTAAGGCGGAGTTCCGCACAACACCTTTCAGATACTTCACCATCGGCGGCAATATTTCCCTGATGTACACCGATGTTACCCTTCTGGACGGCGGTATCTACACCGACAGCCGCAGGGCCCTTCAGGGTGCATCCCCCTATGTCGGCAACGCTTTCATCACCTACGCTCCAGAATTCGGCGAGGAATCTTCCCTGGCCATATCCGTACTATACAATGTCCAGGGCCCCAGAATCCAGGCAGTGGGCATCTACGGGCTCGGAAACATCATGCAGGCTCCGATCCACACCATCGACGCCAACATCACATACCAGATCAACCGGCTGTGGAGCATACAGCTCTCGATGACCAATCTACTCGACTCCGAATACCGTTTCTCCCAAAATGTACCTGACCTCGGAAAGGACATGCTTACAGAAAGCTACCGGCTCGGAAGAGGCATAGGGATAGGAGTAAAACTGGATTTTTAAAATTATGAATATTTTATAACATTTCTAAATTTTTTAAAAATGAAAAAAAATCTTTTATTTCTCGCACTCAGCGCAGCCGTCATGGCCGTATCCTGCGAAAAGGACAACAACAGCAATGTTATCGATTCAGATGTTGACCTCATAGGCGACATCACCGAGGACAGGACACTTGAGCAGGGTCAGACCTACACTCTCACGGGAGGTCTGCATGTAAAGGCAGGCGCTACACTGACCATCGAGCCGGGTGTGACCATCATCGCCCAGGATGACGACCAGGTGGACTATATACTCATCGAGCAGGGTGCCAGAATCGACGCCCGCGGTACAGCCGACGCACCCATCGTGATGACCTCCACCAGAAAGGAAGCCGGTGCGTGGGGCGGTCTCCATATATGCGGCAAGGCCCCCATCAATGCCGGAACAGACGCCAAGTCAGAGATAGGTGACGCATCCTACGGAGGAAACGATCCTGCCGACAATTCCGGTACACTCCAGTACATCCGTGTCGAGTACGGCGGATATGCCTTCTCCGAGGAAAAAGAAGCCAACGGCTTTACTTTCTACGGTGTAGGTAACGGCACGACTGTCGATCACCTCCAGGCTTACGGAGGATCCGATGACGGATTCGAGTGGTTCGGCGGCACAGTGAATGTAAAATATCTCGTTTCCACCGACAACACCGACGACTCCTTCGACTGGACTGAGGGATGGTGCGGTAACGGCCAGTTCATGATCGCGCATCAGATATCCTCAGAATGCGACTGCCTCATCGAGGCCGACAACAACGACAACGACAACATGGCCTCCCCCATATCCCATCCTGTACTCTCCAACCTCACCCTCGTGGGCAACAACGGTGAGAGCGAGCGCGGAGTACGCCTGCGTGCCGGCACACAGGCCGAAATCTACAATGCCATAGTAACCGGAAAGACCCGTGCCCTGACCACAGAGACCGAAGGCACCGAGTCCGCTCTGGCCGACGGCACTTCCAAGCTCCAGTATATATACCTCTCCACGAATGTTACAAGTGACAGCGACGAGGTTCTCTACACCGAGGAAGACTTCCTCGCCGCTGACAATCACAACGAGACCGGATATACATTCAGTCTGACCGACAACTACTTCGGAACCATCTCCGGAGGTTTCGACGCCACAGGCCTCGGTTCCTTCTTCGAGAGCGCCTCCTTCATAGGCGCCATCTCGGCCGACAACGACTGGACAGAAGGCTGGGCACTGTAACACAACTGCTTTTCGAAGCTGTCATACCTGTTTTTCAACCGAGGCCGTCGGAGTGATCTGCCGGCCTCATTTTATGCAGCATCGCATCGCCATTAATTGGTATTGCACCGGTCGGAAAAGTGTGGTATTTTTGCCTGCTGGAATTTCGAGCGGAACCATTATGAGATTATCGGATTTAAAGACAGGCGAAAGAGGCATCATAGTCAAGGTAAGCGGCCACGGCTCCTTCCGCAAGCGTATCACCGAGATGGGATTCATCAAGGGCAAGGAAGTCAGGGTCGTGCTCAACGCCCCGCTTAAGGACCCCATAGAGTACGAGATAATAGGTTACAAAATATCCCTGCGCCGGGAAGAGGCCGAGGAGATAGAGGTCATCAGCGAGAGCGAGGCCAGGGCTCAGGAGGCTGCGGAAACAGCAAAGGCAGCAGTTTCCGGCAATGCAGACACGGCAGACGCAGGTCATGCGGCAATGCAGGATGCTGTCGCAGAATCCGATGCCGGATCCGGCAATCTGAGCCGGAACGAGACTGGATGCGGTGATGCAGAAGCTCTGGACAGGAAGATGAGGGAACTGGCCGAGGAGCGCCGCCACATCGTCCGCGTCGCCCTGGTGGGCAATCCCAACTGCGGCAAGACCTCCCTTTTCAATGTCGCTTCCGGCTCACATGAGCATGTGGGCAACTACAGCGGAGTTACTGTCGATGCGAAAGAGGGACATTTCGAATACAAGGGCTACCAGTTCGTGCTGGTGGACCTGCCCGGCACCTATTCCCTGTCGGCATACAGTCCCGAAGAGCTGTATGTGCGCAAGAACCTGATAGAAAACATACCCGATGTGGTCATCAATGTGGTGGACGCCTCCAACTTAGAAAGGAACCTCTACCTGACCGCCCAGATAATCGACATGAACCTCCGCGTGGTGATGGCCCTGAACATGTACGACGAGCTGGAAGCCAGGGGAGACAAACTGGATACCGTCACCCTCGGGCATCTGCTCGGTATGCCCGTAATCCCTACGGTAAGCCGCAGCGGCAAGGGCATAGACCGGCTGTTCGACACAGTCATACATGTCTACGAGAACAACGACCCGACCGTGGCCCGTCACATCCACATCAACCACGGACAGGAACTGGAGACCAGCATCGACCGCATCCAGCACCTGATATGGAAAAACGAGGACATCCGCACCCATTACTCCACCCGCTGGCTGGCCATCAAGTACCTTGAGAATGACTCCGATGTGGAAAAGACAGTAGAGGCCCTGCCCAACCATGATGAGATCATCGCGGCCCGCTTCGAGGAGAACAAGCGCATCGAGAGTCTGTTGGGAGGCACCAATGCCGAATCTGCCATAGTTGACGCAAAATACGCATTTGTCCAAGGCGCGCTGAAAGAGACATATATCCCGGCGCAGGTGAAAAAGAAGCGCACAATAACGGACAAAATAGATGCTGTAGTTACCAACCGATGGGCAGCTTTCCCGATATTCATACTTCTGCTGTACATCATATTCGAGGCCACATTCCGCCTCGGGGACTATCCGATGCAGTGGATAGAATGGCTTGTGGAGCAGTTCGGGGCCTTCGTGGCCACCACCATGCCGGAGGGCATGCTGAAGGACCTGATAGTGGACGGCATCATCGGCGGAGTGGGCAGCGTTCTGGTATTCCTGCCCAACATCCTGATACTATATCTGTTCATTTCCCTATTAGAAGACTCGGGCTATATGGCCAGGGCTGCTTTCATCATGGACAAGCTGATGCACAGGATAGGCCTGCACGGCAAGTCGTTTATCCCGATGATCATGGGATTCGGCTGCAATGTGCCGGCCATCATGGCCACCCGCACCATCGAGAACCGCAAAAGCCGCCTGATAACCATGCTCATCATCCCCATGATGTCCTGCGCCGGACGTCTGCCGGTATATATACTGGTGGCCGGAGCATTCTTTCCCAGACAGGGCTCGCTGGTACTGCTGGGACTCTACGCCCTCGGCATCATCATGGCCATCATCTCGGCCAAGATCATGAGCCGTTTCATCAAGGACGACAACCTGCCATTCGTAATGGAGCTGCCGCCCTACCGTGTCCCGACCTCCAAGTCAGTCTTCCGCCATACCTGGGAGAAAGGCAAGCAGTACCTGCACAAGATGGCCGGGATCATACTCGTGGCATCCATCATCATCTGGTTCTTAGGATACTTCCCCCACCATAACGACTACTCCACCCCGGCCGAGCAGCAGGAGAACTCATACATCGGCATGATAGGCAAGACCATAGAGCCTGTACTTGAACCCTTAGGCTTCGACTGGAAAATGGGCGTGGGCATCATCTCCGGAGTGGCCGCCAAGGAACTCGTGGTCAGCACCATGGGCGTACTCTACAGCGGTGAGGCAGACAGTTACGGGGACGCAGGCGGAGACACTATGCTTCAGAATGCACTGTCACAGACCGTCACACCTGCGGCGGCTTTGGCGTTCATGGTGTTCGTTCTGCTCTACTTCCCGTGCATCGCCACTTTCGTAGCCATCAAGAACGAGAGCGGCGGCTGGAAATGGGCCATTTACTCAGCCGTCTATACCATCGCCTTAGCCTGGGCAGTCTCCTTCATCGTCTACCGCATCGCCCTCCTGCTGCTCTGATCCGGCAGAATACCTACAAAGTGGGAACGGACTTGAGGCGAATAGCCACTTATGAGGATTGACCCGGAAGAAGAAAGGCTATACCTTTGCACCCGTTATATCCATAATGTAGTGTTGTTATTTCAATCTTTGCTTATTTCTCATAAGTTTGGAAATGCACGGACCCCTTACCTGCGACAGGCCCGGGGTCCGTTCCTTTTGAATGAATTTCGTATATTTGTAAAAAATACAGTACGATGAGAAAGAACATGAAAATGGCCGACCTGCTCGGCATGGACTACAGGCTGCTGACAGTCATCTACCGTCTGGGCATCAAATTGGGATTCGGAGAGAAAACCGTCGAGGAGATATGCCGGGAAAACGGAGTCAACTGCGATACATTCCTCCTTATCGCCAATATTTATGCTACAAACGGATATGTCCCCACGACCGAGACCATGAGCGCTGCTTCGGCTATAGACATCGTCAAATACCTGCATGCTTCGCATTCCTATTATCTCGACCACGAGCTCAAGGAACTGGACAGACTTTTCTCCGACCTGCTCGACCCATGCTCCGGAATGCAGAGGAATGTCATAATGAGATTCTTCTCAGAATACAGAAAAGAAGTGGAAAATCACTTTGCATACGAGGAAGACATCGTTTTTCCGTATGTGCGTGCCGTAGCCGGCGGTGAGAAAGTGGACGGCTACTCCATGGAGACCTTCGAGAAGAACCACAACAACATAGATGAGAAACTCAATGATCTGAGAAACATAGTGATGAAGTATCTGCCTGATATCTGCGATACTGTCCTGGCCATAAGGGCACTGTCCAGACTGTGCGTACTTGAGGAAGACCTTGAGAGACACACCATGATAGAGAACTCCATCCTGATTCCCATGGTCAACAGACTGGAGGAAAAATGTCTATGACAAAGAAGAGAATTCTGATCATAACCCCGTCCAGAATCATATCGCGCGGAATATCAGCCATCCTGGAAGAACACGGGGGCTTTACAGTAGAGACTGTCCTGACAGATCTCTCACATGAGAACGAGGCCACGGTCCGGGACTCCATGGCGGATATAGTCATAGTGGACCCCGTCATCTTCGACTACACATCCAGAGCCAAGGGACGCAGCCGCATATCAGACCTAACAGACGCTGCCGTGATTGCCGCGCCGACTGTCCTTCAAGGTGACGAATCCGCAAAGAATTACGATGAGACCATCAGCATTTACGACACGCCGGCAGGGCTCATCAGCAAGCTTCGGAACTCACTGACCCATTCTTCAGGCAAGCAGACGGCCGACAATCGGGAAGAGTTGTCGGCACGCGAGAAGGAAATCTTAGTCTGCGTGGCTCAGGGCATGCTCAACAAGGAGATAGCCGACCGTTACCATATCTCGATATACACCGTCATCACCCACCGCAAGAACATTACCCGCAAGACCGGTATCAAGACCGTAGCCGGGCTCACGGTCTATGCCTTGCTCAACAACCTCATCGACCCGGCCACGATGGAATAGGGAATTTTGCTATCTTCGCGGCAAATTTCCCGTATGAAGATAAAACCACTGCTGGCAGCTGCCGTCGCTGTCATACTGCTGACCGCACACGCGGATATCATTGCCTCCGGCAGGAGCGCCAATCCTGATTCCGCATCACAGTTCCGCTTCCGAGGCTATATCGGCGGCATGATGCTGCACAGCGGTTATATACAAAGCAACGGGTTCCGGATATACGGCAGTTCGGGAGCCGATTTGGGGATTATGCGGATCAAGGGAGGAGCCACTGGCATCGGCGGTCATGTCAAGTTCGCTTTCGGCACAGCCACGGACATGATACGCATAGGCGCCGAGGGGCACAGTTCCAATGTCTCCTACCGACCCTCTCCGTCCTACTCCCACATCGGCTGGGGAGGACTGTTAGTAGACTATATACGCCGTACTAAAGGCCATGTACATCCCTTTGCAGGAATCATAATCGGAGGCGGAGGAGTAAAGAACCACATCATAGCCGAGGGCAGCGTCCACGATTATACGGTCGAGACAAGCGCAGCCATGCACAAATATGCATTCATGGCCGTGGCACCATTCGCCGGCATAGAAGTTTCGCTCACACGGAAACTCAGCTTGGTCATCAAAGCCGACTGGCTTCTCAACGCGACCGGTTGCCAGGAGGATTTCCCAAGCGGCCTGCGCATATATGCGGGGATACTGTTCAATCGGCTGCAGAACCGCTAACGCCGCTTTCTCTCAAAAGACCTGAGATTCCTCTCTGTAGGCGGAAGCCCGTACATGAGACATTTGTCCTCAGGATATCTGGCACTCGGAATTATTATCCAAAGTATGACATATATCCAGAATCCGGACGACAGAATCAAAAACATAAGGACAAATATCAGCCTTATCCAGACTACGCTTATATTGAACAGGCATGCAAGTCCGGCACAGACCCCGCCGAACACCCTGCGGTCTGTATTGCGGAACAGTTTTTTTCTGACAGGAGCGCCCTCTGCCGGATCCGGAGCATAACGGGTACCGTCAGGCAGGCCCACACGGGATATTGCGGCATCGACCAATGCAGTAGTGACCACCTCCTGACCTGCCGGAAGTGTTCCGTCAAGAATTTCTGCAATCCTGGACTCAACCTCCTCCATGGCTTTCGCCCTGGTATCCTCTCCGGTTTTTTCCTTATAGACTTCCAAAAAATCGTTCAGGCGGGCATATGCGTCCTCCTCAAGGGTGAACTTTTTTCCGCCTATCCCGACATTCAGGACTTTTTCCATAGTTCGATCCGGAGATTACTTTCCGGACACAGGTTCTTCAGCCGAAGCCGCAGGAACCTCAGCCGCACCGTCTGCGGCATCACCGGCAGGAAATACAGGCATCACCGGTACAGATGTAGCCTCGGCACCTTTGAGAATCTCCGTAGCGACAGAGTCATTCACCTGTTTTCTGGAAGGAGTGAATGCCGTGGCAAGTATACATAAGGCCAATATGATTATTGCCAGAGTCCATGTAGCCTTCTCCAGGAAATCCGCTGTCTGCCGTACTCCGAAAGTCTGATTGCCGGTTGCGAAATTGGCTGCAAGTCCGCCTCCCTTGGAGTTCTGAATAAGCACTACAAAGGTGAGCAGAATGCTCGCAAGTATCACTAAAATAGAAATCGCTATGAACATGACTGTTTATAAATGTTTCTTAATATCGTTTATAAGGGCTGCAAAGTAAGCACTTTTTTCCGGATATAGCAAAATTAGTTTCTCATAAACTTCATTTGCCCTGTCATATAGCTCTTGATCTGCATATACTTTGGCAAGTGTCTCCGTATAAAGAGTCTCGTCCGTAAACTCACCGCTGTCCACGGGAAGCCTGTCTGCGGACTGCTCCTGACACGCATCCGGCATCAGCGTGGAAAGACCGGCATCCTGTACATTTTTAAGGTCCTCAGGCATAAAATAATCCCCTCCCACGAAAATGACTTCCCTCGCGGGGACATGGGCGGCCGCCTCATCGTGACCGTCCTCCTCTGCTTCCACGCCAAGATCAAGATCATACACCCGATCGTCCTGACCGTTCTGCTCCTGCCTGATCTTTCCGGAAGCGAGAACATACCCCTCCCTGAAAGCCGGACTGTACGGATACAGAAACAGTACCGCTCTCCGCAGAGCGTCCTTGCGGTATTCGTCCCCCATCGCCGACATCTTCAGAAACAGTTCCTTACGGGCAATGGAAAACCACGGATAGGCCTCCAGCAGCCTCTCCAGCTCGGCAATCGAATGATCTTTCAAGCTATAGGCACTCATACCGGACTCTACCAGTTGGCCACAGTGGCGTTGAATATATCCTCGACAAGTATATCGATAATCTCATCGCAGAGAGAGCCCTCGACAGCGTCCAGCAACTGATTGGAATCATAATCGGCATATGCAGAGAAGGATTTCTCAAAGTCCTCTTCCGGATGCAGCCTATTGGTAAAATAAATCTTCACATTGACAGTCAGTCGGTTCTGTGTGGCGACCTCATCGGCGGACACCGCCATGGGACGGGTATCGTATGAAGTAATCTCGCCCGAGACATTAAGGTCACCGTTCTCCGTAAGAATATCCAACGGCGTAAGCCTGCGGTACTGGTCTATCAGAGCGTCCGTCAGGTTGGACGCGAGAGTCGGATTTACCTTAAGGGCATTGTTCTGGAAATATTCCACAGCTATAGTCTTCACATCCGGCTGTATGGATGTTCCCGAGAAAGAATATATTCCACAGCCCGACAAAGTCAAGCACGCCACAGCGCACAGCAGCATGGTCCTTATTGCTTTCATATTATCTGTCGTTTATCTTCAGTTCCTTAATCTTACGGTACAATGTCCTCTCGGATATTCCCAGCTCGGCCGCAGCGGCCTTCCGGCGGCCCTCATGTTTCTCCAGAGCCTTGCGGATCATATCGTCACTGACATCATGTATGGTCTTCGGCGCATCATCCCGCACCTGTTCCACATCATCGGAAGGCACTACTATGAAATCGTGCATGTCGGATATCTTGACAGGCAGCGACGGCGTATGGGCAGCGATGACTCCTTCCGGCCTGTCGACATGCGCAACAGGCGTCCTGTCCGCAGTAAGCGAGGCCAAAGCGGATTTCAGCCCGCTCACCTCTGCCTGGAGCTGGAAAAGCATCTTGAATATAATATCCCTGTCCTGTATGTTCCCCGCCGTCCCGCTGTCACAGCTGCGGACAGGCAGATGACCGGGATCATCGGGAGAGAGATACCTGGCAAGCACCTCCGGAGTAATCTGACGGTTGCTCTCAAGAACGGATATACGCTCAGCCACATTCTTGAGTTCCCGTATGTTGCCCGGCCAACGGTAGGCCTCGAGCATGGTCCGCGCTTCGGGAGTAAGACGCACGGCCGGCATCCTGTACTTGTCCGCACAGTCCAGCGCGAACTTCAGGAACAGCAGATGGATATCGCCCTTGCGCTCCCTGAGAGGCGGAATATATATCGGTATGGCATTCAGCCTGTAATACAGATCTTCCCTGAACTTACCGGTGCTGATCGCATGCATGAAGTTGATGTTTGACGCGGCGATTACCCTCACATCGGTCTTCTGTGCCCTGGACGAGCCCACGCGGATGAAATCGCCCGTCTCAAGCACCCTGAGCAGGCGGGCCTGAGTGGGCAGAGGCAGCTCACCTACCTCGTCTAAAAATATGGTGCCCTTGTCAGCCACCTCGAAATAGCCCTTGCGGGCCTCATTGGCTCCTGTGAAAGAACCTTTCTCATGTCCGAAAAGTTCCGATTCGATAGTCCCCTCGGGTATGGCTCCGCAGTTGACGGCTATGTAGTTGTTATGCTTGCGGGGACTGTATGCGTGTATGATTTTCGGTATGGCTTCCTTTCCGACGCCGCTCTCTCCGGTAATCAGCACTGAGAGGTTGGTGCCCGCCACCTGTATGGCGGTATCAATGGCGCTGTTGAGCCTGGGGTCATTGCCGATGATTCCGAATCTGTTTTTTATTTCATCAAGTTCCATATCGCAAAGTTATCATTTTTTGTCATCAAAAATCAAATAATTATTATATTTGCGTTTACTATTGATGTTTTTGGAAACACAATCTTAAAATAATTAAAATGAAAAAAGTTTTTTACGCATTCATGATTGTCGCTGCCGGATTGATGATCCAGTCCTGCGGCAGCCCCAAGAAAATGGCGAAAAGTGCCGATGAGGTATCTGTTACCTGTGACCCGCAGGTCCTCGAAGTAGTAGCCGGCAAGATCAAGGCTGATGTTGCCGTCACCTTCCCCGAGGACTTCTTCCACCCCAAAGCAATCGTTGAGGCCGTTCCTGTACTTGTATATAACGGAGGGGAGACAGCCCTCGAGCCTGTAATGCTTCAAGGCGAGAAAGTGACCGACAACTACGAGGTAGTGGCCAAAGCCGGAGCCACCATCTCCAAGACTTTCGAGTTTGACTATGTAGAGGGTGTCGAGAACTCCCGCCTCGAGCTCAGACTTACCGTCATCAATAAGGACAAGAGGATTCCTTTCGAGGCCCCTTATAAAGTAGCGGACGGTGCCAACACCACATACATGCTCGTCAACACGGACGGCAGCCTTGCTTATGCACCCGATGCATACCAGGCCGTCATCAATGAACAGAACGAGGCACAGATTCTCTATCTGATCAACAGCGCCACAGTTCGTCCCTCACAGCTCAAAAGCGATGAGATCAAGGCTTTCCAGGAGTTCCTGACCAACCTCAAGGCCGATGAGCGCCGTGAGCTTGTAAGCACGGACATCATCGCATACGCATCTCCCGACGGAAAGGAGGACTTCAACGCCGAGCTCTCCGAGAGACGCGCCAAGACAGCCAGCGATGCTTTCAACAAGAAGATCAACAACAAGAATGTGGGCATCGAGACTACGGTCAACACCACTAATGTGGAAGAGGACTGGGACGGATTCCAGGAGCTTGTCACCAGCTCCAACATTGAGGACAAGGATCTTATCCTCCGCGTCCTTGAGATGTACAGCGATCCCGCTGTCCGCGAGAGAGAGATCAAGAACATGTCAGAGGTCTACACTACCCTGAAAGACGACATCCTTCCTGAGCTCCGCCGCGCAAGGTTCATCGCCAACATCGAATTTACCAACTATACCAACGACGAGCTCCTCGCTCTGGTCAATGACAACATCGAGATTCTTGACGAAGAGGCTCTGCTCCGCGCAGCATCCCTGTTGGAGGACGCCGCTCAGAAAGTAACCGTTTATCAGAAAGCCATCGAGAAGTTCAACAGCGACCGCGCCAAGATCAACCTCGGAGTGGCATACCTTGCCCTCGGACAGAACGCTGACGCCGAGAACGCTCTTGCAGGTGTTTCCGACAAGAACTGCACATATTACAACAACGCCACCGGTGTAGTAGCACTCCGTAAGGGTGACTGCGAGACAGCTGCCGCAGCTTTCGGAAAGTCCGACCTCAAGGAAGCTCAGTACAACCTGGCCGTAATCGACATCCTCAATGGCAACTACACTGACGCCGCCGCCAAGCTCAACGGAGCCGGATGCTACAATGAGGCACTCGTAAACATCCTCAACGACAACCTTGACGCCGCTTCCGACATAGTAGCAGACTGCGACTGCGCATACGGCAGCTACCTGAAAGCCATTATCGCCGCCCGTCAGGGTGATGCAGAGGCTGCGAACGCTGCTCTCGAGATTGCCTGCGGGAACGAGGATCTCGCGGCCCGCGCCGAGAATGACATCGAGTTCGCAACCATCCGATAATGTAACAATGTATTATAAAAGAGACTGCCTGGAACATCAAGCAGTCTCTTCTTTTATTAATCAAACACTGAAATATGAGAACACTTAAGACAGCATTATTGCTTACAGCAGCAGCTATCGCCGCATTGACAGGATGCCAGAAAGAGCCTGCCGGTGAAAACAACGGAGATCTCGTACTCAACGAGACATCCATAACCCTGGCCGTTAACGAGACTTTCCAACTGGAAGTGACATCCCCCGAGACAGATCCCTCTGAGATTGTATGGAGCTCCGACAAGGAAAGCGTAGCAACCGTTTCCGATAACGGACTCGTAACAGCTGTCGGAGAAGGTTCTGCAAGCATTACGGTAAGTGTAGGCTCACTTGTATCGAACTGCAGCGTAACCGTCACCGCCGGACAGGCAGAGCCTGTAGACTTCTATGAGATAGACATGACCGCAAAAAGCGCAGATGAGGTAAAGACCGAAATCCAGACCGCACTCAGCGCCGGAGAAGTCAACTTCAAGCTCATCGGTCCTTTCGAAAAGACCGGCATCCCTGTTGACGGCTCATCCGTCAACATCGTGTACGACCAGAACCCCTTCTACTGCTCCAATGTGGAAGTCATAGACCTCAGCGAGGTGACTGACTGGCCGGAAGTGGATGTGGACGGACAGCTCGACTACGAGACATGGCAGCCGGACCTTGACGGCGTCTACGGCCTTCCTGCATTTGCTTTCGTAGGACGGGTAACAAACCAGGAGACAGAAGAGCAGACTGAGACATATCCCAACCTCAGGGAAGTAATCCTGGCTGATGAGGCACAGGCCATCGGAGTCCAGGCATTCTGGTACAACGGAAAACTGGAGAATGTGAAAGCTGACGGAGCCACCCACATCGGACTGTCCGCTTTCTCATACTGCGAGTCCCTTACCGACTTGTCCTACCCCAAAGTCACCACGCTGTACAACTATTCGTTCGCATACTCCAGCCTTACAAGCATCACCCTGCCAAGCGCCACATTTTTCGGATACGGTTCCTTCGAACAGTGCCCCAGCCTCACAAGCCTCGTGCTTACCGCAGCCGGAGACTTCTCTTTCGACACTCCTCCTTACGGCACTCTGAACACCTTCGCGTTCAACTTCAACACATCGGCATGTGACCTTCAGCTCAATATAGACAAGCATTTCAGCTATGGCACCGCCTATCCCAAGGCCAATTCCGAGAAACAATGGTCGACGACCTCAGACGGAACTGCCCTGACCTGGAAGAGCATTGAATTTGTCGAATAGCAAAAACTACTTTCGCTATCGCCCGACCTCGGAAAGGTGCTTGGTATAAAGGCCGTCGATAATACCGTCGGCAAGGCCGATAACAGGAACATAAATATACGCCGCTCCGGTAATGGCGGCGATAGTGAGGAAAATCTCACCGGCAGGGACGATAACATCGGCCCTGTCCGGTTTTAAGGCATATTCATCCATTCTTTGCCTTACCGACATACTCTTCAATTTATCATGAAGAGCCTGAAGTGAGGAGACATGCATCCTGGAATAACGCTTGTCCCGGCGCTCGACAAGTTTATAAAGCTTATTGATGTTACCTCCGGAGCCTATGATGCTGATTCCGGGATACGATGCGGCAAGGTCCTCAAGATCCGACCTGAAGCGTGTCATTTCTCCCTCCGAGACAGCACCATTGAGCATACGCACCGTCCCTATGTTATAAGAGCGCGAACATACCAGCTCCCCGTCTGTCAGAAGATTTATCTCCGTGCTGCCGCCACCGACATCCACATACATAAAATTGCCGCGACGCTCCTTCATGCTCTCAATATGATTGTTGTAGACCATCTTAGCCTCCTGCTGCCCGTCGATGATCTCTATGTCAATCCCCGTCTTCTTACGGACCTCCCTTATGATGTCATTGCCGTTTGCGGCGTCACGCATGGCAGAGGTGGCACATGCCCGGTAATCCGACACATTGTATATCTTCATAAGCTGCCTATAGGACTTCATCAGACGCACGAGGTCCTTGCGCTTGCGGTCAGATATGCTGCCTCCGTTGGAAAACACATCGAAGCCAAGACGCAGCGGAACCCTCAGGAGCTGCACCTTGCTGAAGCGGAGCTGAGGACCGTCTTCCAGCTGCTTGATAAGAAGACGAACAGCATTGGACCCCACATCAATAGCGGCATATGTCACGACATTGTCCTTAAGTTCATTTGTTTCCATATTGAGCCTCTTTGTTTTCCAACTGCTGATAATACTGATACAATGCCTGCTGCGAGCCTGTCTCCAGAGGATCCACGCATGTCCACGCCTGGTTGCGCCCCGTACCGTCCACAGTCCGGCCCTGTCGGACATCCTTCAAGGCATAGTCAACTATCCTCTTCATCTCCTGCTTGACTGTCGGATCATAGACCGGAACTACCACTTCTATCCTGTTGTCCAAGTTACGGGGCATCCAGTCCGCCGAGCCGATAAACACTTTCTCCTCTCCTCCTGCTGCGAAGATGAAAATTCTGGAATGCTCCAGATAGCGGTCTATGATACCGTTTATCCTCAGATGACAGTTTCCGGGCAGCTTGTCCGTGACCAACGAGCAGTTGCCGCGTACCGATAAATCCACATCCACTCCGGCATAAGCCGCCTCATAGAGCCTGCTCACCATCTCAGGGTCCGTTATATGATTGACCTTCATTTTTATATATGCAGGCCTGCCGTTTTTCTTATTCCTGATCTCAGCGTTGATAAGCGACAAGAACTTATTTTTCATCTCATTGGGAGAAACCAGCAGTTCCTTGAAATGAATCTGCGTATACGGTTTCTCTATAAAATCAAACACCTCGTCCACTTCCTTTACAATACGGCGGGATGATGTCATGAGGATGCAGTCCGTATAGGCCCTTGCATTGCCCTCATGGAAATTGCCTGTACTGATGCAGGCTATGTCCGGCCCCTTCTTCATCCCTATATGCAGCACCTTTGAGTGAACCTTGAGGCCCTCGACTCCGAATATGACCTTGACTCCGGCCTCCTCGAGTTTCTGAGACCATTGCATGTTGGACTCCTCGTCGAAACGGGCCAGCAACTCGATCACCACAGTCACTTTCTTGCCGTTGCGGGCAGCCGCTATAAGAGCCCTGACTACCTTGGAGTCCTTGGCCAGACGATAGAGGGTTATCTTGATGCTGCTTACATTACGGCTGGTGGCTGCCTCATGCAGAACCCTGATAAATGAGTCGAAACTGTGATAGGGCACATGCAGGAAGCGGTCCTGAGCTTTTATGCGTTCGAGCAGACTCTCCGGACCGTCAAGGGAAGAGCGGTGTATACTGTACAACGGAGGATATTTCAGTCTGCTGTCGGGAAAATCCGGGAATTTCATCAGATCCTTATGATTCTGATAGCGTCCGCCCTTCATGACAGTATCCCTCTCCCCGAGCTCAAGACGGCGGATTACCCTGCGCAACAAATCCTCGGGCATATCCTCATCGTAGATAAACCTCAGAGGCTCGCCTTTCCTGCGGTTCTTGAGACCCTTGGCTATCTTCTGCAGAATCCCGCTGCGCTGGTCATTGTCTATCTCCATCTCGGCATCTCTCGTAAACTTGAAGGTATAGGCACTGAACGATACGAAACCGTTACCCTCAAACACCTTTGGAAGACAGCATCTGACCACATCATCTATGTACATGATATAGCTTTTGCCGTTCTTGTCCGGAAGCCGAACAAAACGGCCGCAGCTTCTTACCGGAAGGCTGAAATAAGCATAGTCGTAAGCCTCCTTTCCCGTTACGGTATAACGGCAAGCCTTGACAGCCAGATAAATATTCTCATCTGTCTCATAGTCAAGATGGCGCACGGCCGACAGCCACACCGGAACGATGAAACCGTCTATTTTCTCCTGATAATAACCGCGTATGAATTCCAACTGCTCTCCGTCAGCCTCAGTATCCGATATAATATAGATATTATTATCCGCCAAGGACTTGTTGACCTGTTCTACAGCCGCCTCAAAATCCTTTACATAACGGCCGTTTATCTTGCCGAGCTGCCTGACTATATCTGCCGCTGCCTTTGACTCCCGCAGTCCCGCCTTACCGCCCCACTCGGCGACACGGTTCTGAGACGCCACTCTCACACGGAAAAACTCATCCAGATTATTGGAGTATATCCCTAAAAAATTAATCCTCTCCAACAGAGGCACTTCTTCCTTGCATGCCTCCTGGAGCACCCTGCGGTTGAAATACATCCAGCTGATATCCCTCTCGAGATAAGGTCCGGTTTCTTTACTTTTCCCCATAATTGTCGAATTTGCCGCAAGTTAGATATTAATTGTTACATTATTATGACAAAAGGGGACATACAGGCGTCAATCCAGCTTAAGCACCGCCATGAATGCTGACTGCGGTACCTCGACATTGCCTATCTGGCGCATACGCTTCTTGCCCTTCTTCTGCTTCTCAAGCAGCTTGCGCTTACGGGTAATGTCTCCGCCATAACACTTGGCCAGCACATCCTTACGCACGGCCTTGACAGTCTCACGGGCGATAATCTTGGCACCGATGGCGGCCTGTATCGCTATCTCGAACTGCTGGCGGGGGATGAGTTCCTTGAGTTTCTCGCAGATACGGCGGCCGAAGTCGTAGGCCCTGTCCCTGTGAATCAGTGATGAAAGTGCATCTACGGACTCTCCGTTGAGCAGGATGTCCAGCTTTACCAGGTCAGCCTTCTGATAGCCGATGATATGGTAGTCGAAGGAGGCATAGCCTCTGGAGATGGACTTGAGCTTGTCATAGAAGTCAAACACTATCTCGGCCAGAGGCATGTCGTAGGTCAGCTCCACCCTGTCGGCCGTCAGGAAATGCTGTCCCTTCAGCACTCCCCTCTTGTCCAGGCAGAGCTTCATGATCTGACCGAAATACTCGCTCTTGGATATTATCTGTGCCCTTATATAAGGCTCCTCTATATAGTCGATCAATGTCGGGGCAGGCAGTCCGGACGGATTATGCACATCCACCACCTCGCCCTGAGTGGTATATACCTTATAGGACACATTGGGCACGGTCGTTATCACATCCATGTCGAACTCCCTGTAAAGTCTCTCCTGCATGATCTCTAAATGGAGCAGGCCCAGAAAGCCGCAGCGGAAACCGAAACCGAGAGCCAGGGAGGACTCGGGATCGAAGACTAAAGAAGCGTCGTTGAGCTGGAGCTTCTCCAGCGAGGCCCGCAGGTTCTCGTACTCGTCCGTCTCCACCGGATAGACTCCGGCGAACAGCATCGGCTTTACCTCCTCGAATCCGGCTATCGACTCCGCACAGGGCCGGTCCACATGGGTGATAGTATCGCCGACCTTTACCTCCACGGCTGTCTTGATGCCGGAGATGATATAGCCTACATTGCCGGTGGTAACCTCTTCCGTAGGGCACATCTTCAGCCTTAGATAACCCACCTCGTCAGCCTCGTATTCCTTGCCGGTGTTGAAGAATTTCACCTTGTCTCCCCTGCGTATCACGCCGTTGACCACCTTGAAATAGGCTATCACACCACGGAAGGGATTGAACACCGAATCGAAGATCAAGGCCTGCAGCGGAGCCTCGGGGTCGCCCTTGGGTGCGGGGAAACGCTCGACCACCGCGTCCAGTATGGCCGGCACCCCCTCTCCCGTCTTCGCACTGCACAGCAGGATCTCCTCCCTGTCACAGCCTATCAGATCCACTATCTGGTCGCTGACCACATCCACCATGGCGGCGTCCATGTCTATCTTGTTGAGCACGGGGATAATCTCCAGGTCATGGTTGATGGCCAGATAAAGATTGGATATGGTCTGGGCCTGTATGCCCTGCGTGGCGTCCACCACCAGCAGCGCTCCCTCGCAGGAAGCTATGGCTCGGGACACCTCGTAGGAGAAGTCCACATGCCCGGGAGTGTCGATAAGGTTGAGGATATACTTCTCTCCTTTATAGTTGTACACCATCTGTATGGCATGACTCTTAATGGTTATGCCCTTCTCCCGCTCCAGATCCATGGAATCCAGCACCTGATCCTCCATCTCCCTCTCCGTAAGGGTGTGGGTGTACTCCAGCAGACGGTCCGCCAGAGTACTCTTTCCATGGTCTATATGGGCGATTATGCAAAAGTTACGGATATTTTTCATCTCAATGGCAAAATTAGATGCAAAGATACATTATTTTCACAGTTTCTAAAATTCGTAGTATCTTAGCGCAATAAACATTTTAACTGATATGACAGATACAGAAAGACTGACTCAGACAGCGTCCCAGGTAAGAAGGGACATAGTGAGAATGGTCAGCAATGCCGGGTCCGGGCATCCCGGCGGCTCGTTGAGCAGTACTGACATAGCCACCGCCCTGTTTTTCAAAGTTATGAAACACTCTCCCGAGCACTGGGACCGCAACGGCAAGGGAAATGACATGTTCTTCCTGTCGGCAGGACACATGTCTCCGCTTTTCTACAGCGTGCTTGCCAGAAGCTGTTATTTCCCCGTAAAGGAACTGGCAACTTTCAGGCAGCTCGGTTCCAGGCTTCAGGGACATCCCTCAACGGATCACAACCTGCCGGGCGTATACATGCCGTCCGGATCGCTCGGACAGGGACTGTCGGTAGCCTGCGGAGCAGCCCTCGGCAAGAAATTAGACAAGGAAGACCGTAAGGTATATGTCCTTGTAGGCGACGGAGAGAGTGAGGAAGGGCAGATATGGGAGGCCGCCATGTTCGCCGCACATCACAAAATCGACAACCTCATCGCCATGACTGACTGGAATCACCAGCAGATAGACGGAACCGTCGAGTCTGTCATCGGATTAGGCGACCTGGAGGTCAAATGGAAAGCCTTCGGATGGGAGTGCATCACCGCTGAGGGCAATGACATGCAGGCAGTGCTGGAAGCCTTTGACAAGGCCCACAGCCTCTGCGGACACGGCAAGCCGGTGATGATTCTGTTCAAGACAGTCATGGGCAAGGGCGTGGACTTCATGGAAGGCACCAACAAATGGCACGGCAAGGCCCCTTCTGCAGAGCAGTGCGAGGCCGCCCTGGCTCAGATTAAAGAAACTCTCGGAGATTTTTAAGATTTTTGAAAAATGGAAAAATTTATAAATACAGGAAATAAGGACACCCGTTCCGGTTTCGGAGCAGGACTCGCCGAGATAGGCAATGAGGACGAGAGAGTCGTCGGACTGTGCGCCGA
Organism: Candidatus Coprenecus pullistercoris; assembly: GCA_019116965.1. Taxonomy (GTDB): domain Bacteria; phylum Bacteroidota; class Bacteroidia; order Bacteroidales; family UBA932; genus Coprenecus; species Coprenecus pullistercoris. The sequence goes on along the minus strand of DXAT01000006.1, from coordinate 11,262 downwards.
CCTCACAGGCTCACTCAAGATGGACCAGTTCGCCAAGGAGCATCCGGACCGCTTCTTCCAGTGCGGAATCGCCGAGGCGGACATGATAGACGCGGCCGCCGGCCTGTCCCTCAGCGGCAAGATTCCCTTCGCCGGCTCATTTGCCAATTTCGTAACCTCAAGAGTGTACGACCAGATACGGCAGTGCGTGTGCTACGGCAACGCCAATGTAAAGATAGCCGCATCCCACGCCGGCATCACGCTCGGCGAGGACGGAGCCACGCATCAGGTGATGGAGGACATAGGCATGATGAGGATGCTGCCACGCATGACCGTCATCAATCCCTGCGACTACAACCAGACCAAGGCCGCCACGATAGCCGCCGCCAGGCACAACGGCCCCGTATACCTGCGTTTCGGCCGCCCGTCAGTGCCCAATTTCACCCCTGAGAATCAGATATTCGAGATAGGCAAGGCCCTGCGCCTTGTGGAAGGAAAGGACATATCCATATTCGCCACCGGTCACTTAGTATGGGAAGCTCTGCTTGCCGCCGAAGAGCTGGAGAAACAGGGAATATCCGCAGAAGTCATCGACATACATACTATCAAGCCGCTGGACACGGAAGCCGTACTCGCATCCGCAGCCAAGACAGGAGCTGTAGTCACCGCAGAGGAGCACCTGATAGCCGGAGGTCTCGGAGAGCTGATAGCCGGAGTACTCATACGGACCCGTCCGTGCCCTGTGGAATTCGTAGCCGTGGACGACCAGTTCGGACAGAGCGGCACTCCTGCCGGACTGATGCAGCTGTACGGTCTGGACAAAGACCACATAGTATCGGCCGCGCTTAAAGCCATAGCCAGAAAATAACCACCGATGGACGACAGGGAGATACTTGCCGCACTGCGGGATGAGGACAGGAAGGACTATGCCTTCAATCTTTTAGTGCGCAAATACTCCCGGCGTCTTTACTGGCATATCCGCAGGGCCGTATTCGACCACAACGACGCGGACGACCTGCTGCAGAATACTTTTATCAAAGCCTGGAGATACCTCCCCGGATTCAGGGAGGAATCCGGGCTTTATACATGGCTATACAGAATAGCCACCAATGAGACCATCAACTTCCTGAAAAGCAAGCGCCTGAGGACTATGCTGTCGATAAGCGGACATGAGCGGGGACTTGCGGAGAGAATCCAGGCCGATCCGTATTTCAACGGAGACGAAGCCATGGCAAGACTCTACAGAGCCGTCATAAAACTTCCTCCACGACAAAAGATGATTTTCACCATGAAATACTTCGAGGACATGAAATTCACCGAGATAGCCCAAGTCCTCGACCGGTCGGTCGGAGCCGTAAAGGCATCCTATCATCATGCCTTCACGAAGATTCAGAACATTTTGAACGGAAATCTTTAATCCAATTGGATTCCATGGTGTCTAATAAGCAGTATGAACGAAGAGAACAGACATACGGACCCGTTTACAGTACCTGAGGGATATTTCTCCTCCTTAGAGGACAGAATCCGCGAAAGACTGGCTTCCCCGCCCTCTCGCGGCAACATGTTTCTCATGAGGATCAAGCCGGCATTCATGCTTGCCCTCATGTTCGGCATCATAGCCGGCTTCGGTTATATCGTATCCAAAATCACTGACTTGATATACACGGATCCGCTGGAATCCTCCGACCCCATAACGGCTATGATTGAGGAAGGTTGGCTCGAAAGCAGCTTCATCTATGCCTACGGAGACGAGATAGATGCCGGTGAGGCACTCGGCAACTCTTTGGAAAGCACCGTGACTATGGATGAGGAACTGGCAAAAGACATAGAAGCCTCGCTTACGGAGGAAGACATCATAAGATACCTGGACCTTAAATAGACAATGTAATGAAACGATTCATCCTTTTTATCACTGCAGCCGCAATATCGCTGTCCGCAGCTGCACAGCCAGCACCGGCCGACCCCGGCTGCAAGATGCCCGGAAGACCCGGCCCGAAGAACATGGAGCAGCTTGAAAGCGCCAAAATAGGCTTCTTCACCACTCAGATGGGGCTTACCCCCGAGGAGGCAAGCAAGTTCTGGCCCGTCTACAATGAATATCATAAGGCGATATGCGACGCCCGCAAAGCCACACGGGACAATTTTAAAGCTATCAAGGAACTGGCCTCGAAAGAAAACTATTCAGAAGCCGAGATGAAACGGCTGATGATACGGTATACAGAGGAATGTACTAAAGACGATGAGCTCGAGAGACTGTACCTTGATGAGTTCCTCAGGATACTGCCTGTCGACAAAGTGGCCAGAATGTACATCGCCGAGGAGGAGTTCCGGGCCAAAATGATAGAGATGTGGAAAAAACCGGGCCAGGACCGTCATGACAGAAAACCATGATACAGGCAACCGGAATCACTAAGAGCTTCGGCCCCGTAAAAGTGCTCAGGGGCATAGACTTCCATGCCGTAGACCACGAAGTGATCTCCATCGTGGGAGCCAGCGGAGCCGGCAAATCCACACTGCTGCAGATACTCGGCTCACTTTCCAGGCCCGACAGCGGAAAAGTGCTCATCGACGGCACGGACATCTTCGGTCTGTCTTCCGACGCACTTGCCGACTTCCGGAACAGGCATATCGGCTTCGTGTTTCAGTTCCATCATCTTCTGCCGGAATTTACGGCGCTGGAGAATGTCATGATACCGGCGCTCATAGCACGCACTTCCGCCTCCGATGCAAGAAGGCGGGCCTCGGAGCTGCTCGGCTCCCTCGGATTAGGACACCGGACTTCCCACAAACCGTCCGAGCTCTCGGGCGGTGAACAGCAGAGAGTAGCCATCGCGAGGGCCATGATCAACAATCCTTCCGTCATATTCGCGGACGAGCCGTCCGGCAATCTGGACAGCCATACAAAAAAAGATATACACCAGCTGTTCTTCGACCTGCGCGACCGTTCCGGACAGACATTCATCATTGTGACACACGACCGCGACCTCGCGTCCATGTCGGACCGGATGCTCGAGATGCGTGACGGACTTTTTTGTCTGTAGGCTTTCATTTAAGTTTCGGGATACTTGCATTTGTCTTACGGATTGTTTATATTTGTGAGATAATGACAAAATTACTAACAACTAATAACTTTTAGACACAATGAAAACCTACCAGACCGGAAACATCAGAAATGTCGTGCTTCTGGGAAGCTCTAAGTCTGGGAAGACGACCCTGTCGGAAGCAATGATGTTCGAAGGCAAGGTCATCGACCGCAGAGGAAGCGTAGAAGCGAAGAACACAATCAGCGACAACACCGAAATCGAGCAGATCAACCAGAGATCCATCTATTCCACTCCTCTCTATACGGAGTTCATGAATACAAAATTCAACATAATGGATACTCCGGGTGCGGATGACTTCATTGGCGGTGTAATCTCGGCTTTCAAGGTCTGCGATTCAGGCATCCTCGTTGTCAACGCCCAGCAGGGAGTGGAAGTGGGAACGGAGATATTCGCAAGGTATGCCGATGAGTATAAAAAACCTATAGTAGTGGCTGTCAACCAGCTCGACGCCGAAAAGGCCAGCTGGGAGAACACCATCGACTCACTTAAGGAGGCCTTCGGCAACAAAGTCGTCCTCGTACAGTTCCCCGTAGCAGTAGGAGAAGGATTCAACGGTTTCATCGATGTACTCACCATGAAGATGTACACCTTCACCGACGACAACGGCACCAGGGTCGAGTCAGAGATACCCGAACAGTTCAAGGCCCAGGCCGATGAAGTGCTCTCAGCTCTGACAGAGATGGCCGCAGAGAGCGACGAGGAGCTTATGGAGAAATACTTCGACGCAGGCGTACTGTCCCGTGAGGAGATTGAGAAAGGCCTTAACCTCGGCTTCCTGAAAGGTCTTATCATGCCTACATTCTGCCTCTCAGCAAAGAAGGACATCGGAGTAAAGAAACTCATGGAATTCGCCATCAATGTGGCTCCTTCTCCTGCGGAGGACAAAGAACCCACAAAGGACGGCAAGAGCATCCCCTGCAGCGAAGACGGCCCCACAGCTATCTTTATCTACAAAAACGCGTTGGAACAGCACCTCGGAGATGTATCATACTTCAAGGTCATGTCCGGAAAACTGACAGAGGGAATGGATCTGGTGAATCCGGAGACAGGCAACAAGGAGCGTATATCCCAGATATTCGCCGTAGCAGGCAAGAAAAGAGAGAAAGTCAGCGAGATGGTGGCAGGAGATATCGGCTGCACAGTCAAGCTGAAATCCGTCAAGTCCAACCAGACTCTCTGTATTCCCGGAGAGGAGATAGTCTTTGAGCCCATAGTATATCCTCAGGCCAAGTTCCGTACAGCCATCAAGGCCGTGGACGAGAAGGACGAGGAGAAACTCGGCGAGATACTCAACAAGGCTGCCGCCGAGGATCCCACCTACATCGTACAATATGCCAAGGAACTCAAGCAGACCATCCTCAGCGGACAGGGCGAGCAGCACATCAACATCCTCAAGTGGCAGATCAACAACATCAACAAGATGGAAATTGAATTCATGGCTCCCCGTATCTCGTACCGCGAGACCATCACCAAGGTCGCCGCTGCCAACTACCGTCATAAGAAACAGTCCGGAGGCGCCGGTCAGTTCGGAGAAGTGCATCTGCTCCTTGAGCCCTATGTCGAGGGTGCTCCCCAGAACAACCGCTTCAAAGTGGACGGCAAGGAGATGGTACTCAATATCAAATCCAAGGAAGAATATACCATGGACTGGGGCGGAAAGCTCGAGTTCTACAACTGTATCGTCGGCGGTGCCATCGACGCACGCTTCATGCCCGCCATCCTCAAGGGTATCATGGAGAAGATGGAGGAAGGTCCTCTGACCGGTTCCTACGCCCGCGACATCCGCGTCTATGTATATGACGGAAAGATGCACCCGGTGGACTCCAACGAAATCTCCTTCAAGTTAGCTGCCCGCAACGCCTTCAAGGAGGCATTCCGCAACGCCGGCCCGAAAATCATGGAGCCTATCTGCAACATCGAGATCATGGTACCCGGCGAATACATGGGCGATGTAATGTCCGACCTTCAGGGCCGCAGGGCCATGATCGAGGGCATGAGCAGTGTAAAGGGCTTCGAGGTGCTCAAGGCACGCGTACCTTTGGCTGAACTTTACAAATACTCCACCACCCTCAGCTCCCTGACCTCAGGACGCGCTTCCTTCACAATGGAGATGGCCGAGTACCAGCAGGTACCTGCCGATGTCCAGGACAAGCTGCTGAAGGCTTATCAGGAAGAGGAAAAAGACGAATAACCCTCCGGCGCGCCATAGCGGCGGACTGGATTCAGACAAAAAGGCTGCATCGGAAACGGTGCGGCCTTTTTTCAGAACATGCGCTCCCACTCCTTTTCCATATCCCTGACCGAAGAGAATCCGGCATAATGCCATACACACTGATACGGCACCCCATACTGTATCATCAATTTACGGGCAAACAAAAGTCTTGCCCTGACAACCTCCCTGCCGCAGTCTGCGCGGCGTCCGCGGAAAATCCTTGAAACAATCATATCCTTTAGATGTTAATTAAAACCTAAAGTTATAATATGCGGTGCCTATTATTACTAATTTGAAATGTTTTACAGCATTATTTTATATTTTTTAACTTTTAAGAGCCTTTGAAATGGCATGAAAGTTATTTTCTATAACTTTTGATTTATTTTTTAATTCTGCTTTTGACCATATTTTTGTTTATATGAATAATGAGGAGATCAGAAAAAGGATATTGGCAAGACGCAAGGAGCAACAGCTCTCTCAAGCGGATATTGCTGACAGACTGTCTATCTCCCAAACAGCATACTACAAGATTGAAAAAGGCAATACACAACTTATAAGCGACCACCTCTCCAAGATCGCCTCCATCCTCGACCTCCCGGAAGAAGAATTGGTCCTCGGATACGATTTTTCCAAAATCGACAGCATAATAAGCGAGAAGAACAAGAGGATCGCGGAACTTGAATCGATTATCGCGGACAAGAACAGAATTATCGAACTGCAGGCAGAACTTTTGAAAAAAATTTAGTTGCTTTGCGTCATGTTGAGAACTTACGATATAGCCGGCACGATTGAAGCCGGGACAGACGAGGCCGGACGCGGATGCATCGCAGGACCGGTATATGCCGCAGCCGTGATTCTGCCGGAAGATTTCCGCAATGAAGAGCTGAATGACTCCAAGCAGCTAACACATAAAAGCAGGGAAAGACTCAGAGAACTGATCATAAAAGAAGCCGCCGCTTACTGTGTCGCCTCGGCAAGCCCGGAGGAGATAGACGCAATCAACATACTGAACGCCTCCATACTCTCGATGCACAGAGCCATAGATGGTCTTGGAATAATACCAGAGCACATTATAGTGGACGGCAACCGGTTCAAACCATACAGGGACATTCCCTTCACCTGCTTTGTAAAGGGAGACGGCAGATATGCGTCCATAGCCGCAGCATCCATACTCGCCAAGACATTCAGGGATGACTTCATGAGAGAAGCCGCCGCGCAGTATCCGCAATACGGATGGGAAGTCAACTGCGGCTACCCGACGAAAGCGCACCGCGAAGCCGTCCGCAAGTACGGTATCACCCCATTGCACCGCAAATCATTCAAGATACTTCCCGATCCGGAGTTATTCTAATCCTTCCTTGCTCAGAGTGAACTCGAACCTGAGTCCAGAGGGCTTGGCCGATACGGCCCTGATGCTGCCGCCATGCAGATTGACGGCATTCTTGACTATCGAAAGTCCCAGTCCGGTCCCGCCTATCTTGCGGCTGCGGCCCTTGTCCACCCGGTAGAAACGCTCGAATATACGGGTCAGATGCACACTGTCCACGCCCACACCGTCATCTTCCACCGATACCCAGTACTGCCATCCGTCCTCCTTGTCCAGAGAGACTGTGACAGCAGTGCCCTTGGAATAGAAAATGGCATTTTCCAACAGGTTGCGGAAGACAGAGTATAGCAGGTTGCGGTTGCCCACGATTTCTTTCCCTTCCGGGAAATCATTGACTATCCTCATAGTGCTTCTGTCCGAAGGACCGGTCTTGTACTCCTCTCCTGAATCAGTATCGTACTTGCCGGCCACAGGAGCCATATCGGACACAGCCTCAGCGACCACATCGGAAAGCGACAGTCTCTCTTTCTCTATCTTGTCACTGGCCTCGTCCATACGCGTAATGGTAGACAGGTCCGTCAGCAAGTTGGACAGACGCTGGGACTGCTCGTAGCACTTGTGCAAGAACATCTCCTTTTGGGGCGTACTGAGCGCAGGGTTGTTGATGATAGTCTCCAGATAGCCGTTGATGCTGCTGACCGGAGTCTTCAGCTCATGGCTGATATTCTGTGTAAGCTGCTTTTTCTGACGGATATTGTCCTGAGACTCGCGCACCACAAGCTCCCTGGCAGCCGAAAGCGTGTCCCTGTCTGACATATCCCTGGTATATACCCGTACCAGACGGTTGAGCAGACGGCCCTCCCTCGTGTCGGGGAAAGACGGGAATGACTTGTCAAGAGGATTGCCTTTCTCCGCCATATAGACGAACTCCTCCAGGCGGGCTAAAATACTTTTTCTATAGAAAAGGTCCTTAAACATAACCCTTATACGTCAAATCCGTAACCGTAGCCCTGACGGGTGACGATAAACTTGCCGTACTCGCCTATCTTCTTGCGCAGGCGGGTGATATTCACATCTATGGTACGGTCCAGGACCACCACCTCATCGCTCCAGACATTGTGCAGAATCTCCTCACGGGAAAGCACCCTGCCGGAGTTGCGCAGGAAGAGCACCATAATCTCCATCTCCTTCTTGGTGAGCTGCACCTCCTGTCCGTCGATATAGCACTTGTGCTTGAGTAAATCCAGACGCAGGCCATTGTAAGTGATGCTGTCTCCGTCCATTTCAGTCCTGGACGAGGACTCCTGCATCTGTACCCCAGGTCGGGGCTGCCGGTCACAACGGCGCAGCACGCTCTTGACCCTGGCCACAACCTCCCGCACCGAGAATGGTTTCGATATATAATCGTCCGCGCCGAGAGTAAGACCCGCTATCTTATTGTCCTCCGTATCCTTCGCTGTACAGAAGATAATCGGGATAGAAGCCGTATCCGGATCCTTTTTCAGCATCTGGGCCATCTTGAACCCGCTCATCCCTCCCATCATGATATCCAGCAAGATGAGGGAGAAGCTTTTTATATCCTTGCCGAGGGCCTCCTCCGCACTGTAGGCTACTTCCACCTCGTAACCCTCGACCTCGAGATTGAACTGGAGAATCTCACAGATTGACTCCTCGTCATCGACTATCAATATCTTTTGCATACGCAAATATAATATATTTCACTACGCTTCCTTGCCCTTGAGCGAGGAAAGATATGTATACGCACGGGTAAGATGCTTGAGGTCGTCAGCCATCTGCTGAGTCTCCTGAAGAATAGTCTGATAGAGAATGTATATATTGAAATTGGAGGTGTCGGCCTCAGAGTTGAAACGGTCCACATTGTTCTTACGCAGAACGGCCACCTGCTTCTTATACGCCGAGATATCCTTGATGATAACCTTCGATCCCGCATCATCAGGACCTGAGGCGACATAATCGGATGTCCTTCGGAGCAGCACGAGAAAAGCCTCGCTCACAGGTGCGAACTCCTCCACACACTTTGCTGGAAGAGGGTTGAAATTATTCTCTATATGCTCCTTGCACGGTTCGGAGATACGCTTGAGGCTGTACAGCAGCTGGGAGAGATGGTTGGACTCAAGATGGAACCAGGTGCCGGCCTGCATGGAGATGGTCGGGTCAGTGCGTTTGAGCGCGAGTATCTCCCTTCTTCTGACAGACTTGTAATCATCTATCTCGGAATGCAGGGTATTGTAACGCCTCTTGAGACATTTTAGATTCTCTCCGATGAAGCAGTCAATAAAACTGCTGTAATACTCCGACACATAATTGAGTTCCTTGACAGTAGTATCTCGCACCTGTCCCTTGAGCAGAGACCATACATGGTCAGGATCATCGGATGTCATCATCTGCTCGAATACCGACTTGCTCTTGTTCTTTTCTTTCTCACGCGATTTGCGGTTGAAACGGATATTGCTGCGGATGATGATGACCATCGCCACGATACTGAGGATTATCATTGCTACAAATCCGCCGAAATGCATCAGCAATGCTATCACAAAGCATACCGCAAAAGCTATTACCGCAGTGAACAGCCATCCGCCCATTACGGACATCATGCCGGTAACCCTGCCGACAGCACTCTCACGGTCCCATGCACGGTCCATCAGCGATGTTCCCATCGCTACGGTGAATGTCACGAAAGTCGTGGAAAGAGGCAGCTTGAGGGATGTACCGAGGGCAATCAGAAGGGAGGACACGACCAGATTGACAGCGGCCCTCATCTGGTCAAAGGCGGCACCCTTGACGAGAATGGCCTCATCCTTGTTGAAACGGCTGTCCACCCAGCTACGGAGCCTTACAGGCGTAACTTTGACCAGCCAGGTCGAGAACGAATTGGCTATCTGCACTAAACGGCGGCCGGTAGCAGAAGTTCCGAACATAGCCTCAGACTCGTTCTGGTTGGTCAGGTTGACCTCCGTGTTTATAACATTACGGGCCTTCCGGGAGGTAGCCAAGGCAAATACCATGGTAGCACCGGAAAGAATCAGGAATATCATCGGAGTATGGGCAGGTTCGAGCAGACTGCCCATCATATAATTGTCCGCTCCTATTGCGGTACCGTTGGCGGCATAGTCCTGCCATGCGGAGTAACCCGCAAGAGGCACGCCGACGAAGTTCACCAGGTCGTTGCCAGCGAAAGCCATGGCGAGGGAGAGAGTTCCCGTCAGTACTATTACCTTAAGGATATTGACTTTGCACCAATAAAGAACCTGCATCAGAATACTGCTGCCCGCAAAAAGACAGATAATCAGCATGCCGGTATGCTCCTTAACCCAGGCATTTGCCTCAGCCGTCATAAAGGTAGAATCTTTCAGACCCTTGATGAGAAGGAAATACACAATGGAAGTTATGGCAATGCCGCCGAAGATTCCGGCCAGATATTTCATTCTCGGCTTATAGTTGAAGGTAAATATAATACGGACTATCCACTGAATCACCATACCGAAGACAAAGGCTATGGCTATCGAAAGGAATATACCGAGAATCACTGACAGAGCCTTGTCCGTATTGATCATCTGCGCGAATGTGAGGGTTCCGTCTGTCTGGATATTCTTGATCATAGCGAGAGCCACGGTTCCTCCAAGCAGCTCAAACACGAGCGAGACAGTAGTAGAGGTAGGCAGTCCCCTGGAGTTGAACGCATCGAGAAGTATCACATCGGTAACCATCACCGCCAGCATGATGCACAACAGTTCCGCAAACGAGAAATACTGCGGCTGAAAGATACCGTGCCTTGCAATATCCATCATACCGTTGCTCAAAGAAGCGCCAAGGAACACTCCGATGGATGCGATGATGATGAGATTGCGGAATTTGGCGGTCTTGGAACCTACCGCGGAGTTGAGAAAATTGACAGCGTCGTTGCTCACGCCGACGATAATGTCCGAGATGGCGAGGCAGAAAAGGAAAACGATGATTCCTATATACAAAAACTCCATAACTGTGTATAAATTTCGGCTGCAAAAGTATTCCTGCAATGTTACAAAAATATTACAAAATTGTAACAAGAATATGAAATGACTCTCTAACTTTCCGATTTTATGTAAATTTGCCTCAGAAGATAATTTCACATGATATGGAAAGAAAAATCGCTCTTATCACCGGTGCCGTCAGCGGTATCGGAGAAGCCTGCGCGAAAAAGTTCGCAGCAGGCGGCTATGACATCATCATCAACTGCCGCAAGCCGGAGAAAGGAGAAGCGCTGAAAGCCGAACTGGCCGGACTTGGAGCCGACGCTTTGGTGCTGCCTTTCGATGTCCGCTACAGGGATCAGATCATCACGGCTCTTGGCTCCCTTGAAGGCAAATGGAAAAATATCGATGTTCTCATCAACAACGCCGGCCTCGTCTTCGGCGTGGACAAGGAGCATGAGGGCAATCTCGACGAATGGGACATCATGCTCGACACCAATATCCGCGGCCTGCTCTCGATGACTCGCCTCGTAGTGCCGGGCATGGTCGAGCGCGGACGAGGCCACATCATCAACCTCGGCTCCATCGCCGGTGACGCCGCCTATCCCGGAGGCAGCGTGTACTGTGCCACCAAGGCCGCAGTGAAGGCCCTCTCCGACGGCCTCCGCA
>DXAT01000075.1 GCA_019116965.1 Candidatus Coprenecus pullistercoris | reverse complement strand
GATGAAAACTCCATCTTTTCTCAGTATGGCAGGCATACAGAATGAGTTGGAAGAGATTTTCAAATGTAAGGTGGACTTGATATCTCTTGGAGCAATTATGAGACTTTTATTTAAGAAAAATCTAGAACGAGATGCAGTGTATGTCTAAAGATATCATGCTTGATATGTTGGATTATATCAGGATCTCCGTAGCGATATCCTTGAATCGGGATTTTGTCCTGATCGGCGGCCCGTTCTCCCGAAGAACGGGTTTCCAGAAAGCAATATTCTTCAAGTAATGACTCGTAAATCTTATATAAAAGATACTCTGAGTCATTGATGCTTTTCAGTAGTTGTATGATATTTTTTATGTCAGCAAAAGTAATGCTGGCCTATGCCGGAATAGGACATATCTCAGAATCTTTCTGCTTGTGCTGTGATGTTACGCATCCAAGGACTATTTTTGCGTAAATTTGATTAGTTTTGAGGTATGGAAAAGGCGACTATAGCGATAGGCGACGTGCACGGGCTGGACCTGTGGCGGGATGTGGTGGAGGCGCATCCTGGGTGTCGGGTGGTCTTTCTCGGGGACTATCTGGATCCGTACGGGTATGTCCATAAGGGAAAACTTTTGGACAATCTTCGGGCAATCATGCAGTTGAAGCGGGACAGACCGGAGGATGTGATACTTCTGCTGGGCAATCACGACCTGCACTATTTCTGTGATGAGGCGTGTGTCGGTACCCGTTTCGATATGGGGATTGCGGAGGCGGCCTCATGGATGTTTCTGAATAATATTGGTTTGTTCCAGTATGCTTTTCAGGACGGGGAGTATCTGTTCACTCATGCCGGCGTGTCGCAGCTGTGGTTCGATTACGATTTCTGCGGTGATGCGGAGCGGTCGGTGGCGGAACAGTTGAAAAATCCGGTGGCAGACCAGGTGCCGGCGCTTCTCCGTGTCGGCTATGCCCGTGGAGGCCGTCGTGGTGATACCGGCGGCATATTCTGGGCAGATAAAAGCGAGCTGGAGGAGCCTCTGCACGGCTTCACCCAGATAGTCGGGCACAACCGGGTGGAGGAGGTGACCGAGCATATCGGCCCGGGCGGCGGCAAGATCGTGTTCTGCGACTGCCTACGCAACGGTCTTTATCTTTATATTTGAGCCCATGAAAGATTTTGCAGCCATAGATTTCGAGACAGCCAATGAGCAGCGTACCAGTGTGTGCAGCGTGGGAGTAGTGGTTGTGCGGGGCGGAGAGATAATAGACCGCTTCTACAGCCTCGTACGGCCGGAGCCGGAGTATTACAGCTACTGGAATACCCGTGTGCACGGCCTTACACTGGAGGATACTGCGGAGGCGCCGGTATTCCCTTATGTGTGGGAGAAAGTGGCTCCGCTGATAGAAGGGCTGCCGTTAGTGGCCCACAACAGTCCTTTCGATGAGGGATGTCTGCGGGCTGTGTTCCAGGTGTACCGCATGGATTACCCGGAGTATGTTTTTCATTGTACCTGCAGGGCTTCCCGCCGTGTTTTCGGACCGCAGCTACCGAATCATCAGCTTCAGACCGTTGCGGCCCGCTGCGGCTACGACCTCATGCAGCACCACCACGCCCTGGCCGATGCGGAGGCCTGCGCCGCCATTGCCTTGAGGATTTTGTAAAAGTGTTTGATTGTTATAGATATTGCGAGGTGAGCCAGAGACGGAGTACGGGGTCGGCGATGACGGTACGGCCGTCTATTTTATCAATGAGCTCTTTGTCTGTCAAGCTTTTCTGGATACGGGCGATGTTGGATTTGGAGCCGAGGTCGAAACGGTCTGTGACTTCCTTGTGCCCGAAGCCGGAATGGATGCCGGAGCAGACTGCCTTGAGGAAATTCATCTGGTAGGATGAAAGGGATTCTGTCTGCTGGGTGAATAGTGAGGAGCACTGGTTTAGGAGTTCTTCGACAGCGTCTTTCAGATTTTGTTCTGTCGCATTGCTGTCAGTCTGCAGCAGGACGTTCCATGCGAGCTGCTGGACGTAGGAAGAGTGATTGTCTACGGTGCTGCAGATCTTTTCGGCAAGCTCCGCTGTAATGAATTTCCCTTTTGAGGCGAATCTGGACTGTATGAACGGAATCCATTCACCGGTCGGAATGGGCTTCAGGTAGAATGTGTCTCCGAACATGTAGAACGGCATGCGCCTGCTTTGAAAGATGTTCTCCATCATGTGCTTTTTGCTTCCGAAGAGGCAGTATGAGGTGGACTGCTGGTGCTGCCATGAGCCGCGCAGGCGTTTCTGGACGGTGAGCGAATCTGGGAATTCTCCTATCTGTTGGAATTCGTCTATGCAGATGACGATGTGCGCTCGCTTTTTCCGGGCTATTTTTTCCGGAAGGGACAATATAGTTTCCGGCTCGATGTCCTTGGGCTTTATTCCCAAGGATATTGAGAATTCGTGTGAAGGGTCGGGGGATACGGATATTGCCGGTGCCAGTCTGCCGAGGAATTCCTTGGCAGACTCCATTGCATGCTCGATTTTTGACGAGGTTCCTTGTAGTACAGAGGTGGCGAAGCGGGTATAGAAATCGTATTCGTTCCTGCAGTCATAAATGTCCATGTAAATGGTTTTTATGCTGGGGTCTGTAATCGAGGAACATACTTTTTTGACCAAGGACGTTTTACCTATGCGCCTTGGTGATATAAGAATCGTATTTACTCCGTTCTCAAAGTTAGACCTGATTCTTTTGGTCTCCTGTGTCCTGTCGGTAAAATTGTCGCCTTCTACAGATACTCCAAATACGAATGTTTTTTCCATAAATCATTGTTTTGCCGACAAATGTAGTGAAAATTGTAAAAGTTCACAACTTTGTGGTCCACAAAGTTGTGAACTTTTTAAAATGGACCGCCGGCTACACTATCCGGTCACCGCAGAAGGCCTTGCGCCCGCACTTGCGGCAGTGGGAGCCCATCCAGATGCGGTCGAACTGGTCGATGGCTGATTCAACGAGAGCGGGGTCGTTGGTGAGGATGCCGGCCTCGAAGTTGCGGCGCAGGCTGCTTTTCATGCCGATTCCGGCACCGGTGAGATTGGCGGAGCCTATGTAGGCGGTCTCGAGGTCGAATATCATCAGCTTGAAGTGGACTCTGGGGCAGAGGGCGCGTTCCAGGCCGGAGACCAGTTCCGGATAGCGGTCGAAGTCTTCCCGGAAAGCCGGTCCCGGCTCTTTGGCATGGATGAGGCGTATCTCCACGCCTTTACGTATCAGGCCGGCCAGGACAGCCAGAAGAGGTATAGCCTGCTTTCCACGGGCTGCATACAGGTCCTTGATGTCTGCAGTGCCTATCCATAACTGACGCTTGACGAGCGGTATGCGCTGGATGACCTCGTTGTAGTGGGCGTCATCGGCGATATATTTCGTAAACTGCTCCATTATGTTTGTCACTTTGCGGCTAAGTTACGAAATTTTGTTATGTTACTCCGCGGCCTTGAAGTTGAACACTGGCCTGATGATGTCGAGGATATCCACTGTATCGGTGATGTTGGCGATGATCTCGGCCATGGGCTTGTAGACCATGGGGGACTCGTCGCGGGTCTGCTCTGAGACCGTCTCGCTGTAGATGCCCTTCATGGACTCGGCGAAGGCTTCCAGGCTGACCTGCTCGAAGGCCTTGGCGCGGCTCATGATGCGGCCGGCACCGTGAGGGGCCGAGAAGTTCCAGTCGGGATTGCCCTTGCCGGAGCATATCAGGGAACCGTCCCGCATGTTCATGGGGATGATGCACTTCTGTCCCTCGCGGGCGGAGATGGCGCCCTTGCGGATGATATTGTCGTCACCGATGTAGTTGTGCACGCTCTCGAAGCGTTCGGAGAGCATGATTTCCGGTGTGGCGGTGATATTGCCCTGAGTCCGCAGATGGCCGGTCAGCAGATCTATGATGATGCTGCGGTTGATCCGGGCCCATTCCTGACACAGGCGCATGTCGTGCAGATAGTCTTCCCTGGGCTTACCTTCGAGCCAGCACAGCTCGTCAGGAACCGGCGGCCGCTGCATCCTGAAGGAGCAGTGCAGCTGACGGATGGCTTCCTGAAGTTCCGAGCGGCGTCCTGCTGCCTTGTATTCCTCAATCATCCGAGTCTGCTGATCCATCAGTCTGTCCCAGCCGGACATATTCTTTACCGCCAGTTTCTGGTATATCTCGGCAACCTGCTTGCCTAAGTTGCGGCTTCCGGTATGTACCACGATGTACATCCTGTCGCTGTCGTCGCAGTCCAACTCGATGAAGTGATTTCCTCCTCCGAGTGTGCCGACGGCCTTGTACAGCCGCTTGGCATCCTTCAGCTCGCGGAAGCAGCGCAATTCCTTTATCAGTTCTTTGGCCTCTCCGTACCATTCTATATAAGGCTGCGGCAGCATTGTCTCAACCGTGTCCCGGATGCCCCTGCCTGACGGAATATTGGTCAGAATGAATTCGTTCAGAGCGTGAAAGTTAATTTTTCCGCTGCAGCCAAACGGCTGTACGAGCATACCGCAGCCGATGTCCACTCCGACGATATTCGGGATGACCTTGTCTCCAAGGTCCCCGGTAAAGCCGATGACGCAGCCGGCCCCTGCGTGTACATCCGGCATTATTCTGATACGGCAGCCGCTGAAAGCATCGATGGAGACAAGCCGGCGGATTTGTTCCATGGCCGTGTCCTCGATGTTGTCGGTGTAGATTCTGACATCGTGTCCTTCAATTGTCTTCATAAGCATTGCTTTTGCGATGCAAATATAAAGTGCGCATATGCCGAATCAAAGCACATGCTAGGGTTATTTGAGGATCTGGGCGGTGTGGTTCTTGGTGTCCACCTTGGAGATGATGTCGGTGATGGTGCCCTGCTCATCTATGATGTAGGTCTTGCGCAGGGTGCCCATGCTGACCTTGCCGTAGTTTTTCTTCTCGCCCCAGGCCTCGTAGGCCTGCAGGATGACCGTGTCAGGGTCGGATATCAGGGGGAAGGGCAGGGAGTATTTTTCTATGAATTTCCGGTGCGAGGCCACGCTGTCCTTGCTGACTCCCACCAC
>DXAT01000074.1 GCA_019116965.1 Candidatus Coprenecus pullistercoris | reverse complement strand
GTCTATGGGGATGCACCTGATGGTCGCCTTGGTCTCCTCCTGGATCCTCATCTCGGTCTCGGGAGTGCCGTCCCAGTGGCAGAGCAGGAAGCCGCCTTCCTCTATGCGCTCCTTGAACTCATCCCAGGTGTCCACCTTGACGGTTTTGGACTCGCGGAAGGCGAGGGCCTTGTTGTAGATATTGGACTGTATCTCGGCCAGCAGGTCCTTGATATGCCCGGCCAGACCCTCACGGGATGCGGCAGACTTCTCCAGAGTATCCCTGCGGCAGATCTCCACCTCGCCCCTCTCGAGGTCGCGGGGACCGATCACCACCCTCACGGGCACTCCCTTGAGCTCCCACTCGGCGAACTTGAAGCCGGAGCGGACATTGTCCCTGTCGTCTATCTTGGTGGATATGCCCGCCTTTTCCAGTTCGGAAGCTATATCCTTCATGTAAGCCACCATGCGGTCCAGTTCCTCCTGACCTTTATAGATAGGTACGAACACCACCTGTATCGGTGCTATGGCCGGAGGCAGCACGAGACCGTTATTGTCTCCGTGGGCCATAATCAAAGCGCCCATCAGACGGGTGGACACACCCCACGAAGTAGCCCATACATAATCGAGCTTGCCGTCCTTGTCAGCGAACTTGACATCGAAGGCCTTCGCGAAATTCTGTCCGAGGAAATGGGATGTACCGGCCTGCAGGGCCTTGCCGTCCTGCATCATCGCCTCTATACAGAGCGTGTCAAGAGCCCCTGCAAAGCGCTCGTGCTCCGACTTGTGTCCGACAACCACCGGCAAGGCCATGTGGGTACGGGCGAAATCAGCATAGACCTGCACCATCCTCTGAGCCTCCTCCATCGCTTCCTGAGCCGTAGCATGGGCCGTATGGCCTTCCTGCCAAAGAAACTCGGCGGTACGGAGGAAAAGACGGGTTCTCATCTCCCAGCGGACCACATTGGCCCACTGATTGATCAGAATAGGCAGATCCCTGTATGACTTTATCCAGTTCTTATAGCTGTTCCATATGATGGTCTCCGATGTAGGTCTCACAATCAGCTCTTCCTCCAGTCTCGCATCCGGATCCACCACTACTCCCGGACCGTCAGGATTGGCCTTGAGGCGGTGATGAGTCACTACCGCGCACTCCTTTGCAAAGCCCTCCACATGCTCCGCCTCACGGCTGAGGAAAGATTTGGGTATGAACAACGGGAAATATGCGTTCTGATGGCCCGTGGCCTTGAACATCCTGTCAAGCTGTCCCTGCATTTTCTCCCAGATGGCATAGCCGTAGGGCTTGATGACCATACAGCCTCTGACCGCGGAGTTCTCGGCCAGGTCGGCTTTAACCACCAGATTGTTGTACCATTGTGAGTAATTCTCCTCTTTGCTTGTAACTTCTTTAGCCATTATTTATTGTTTATATGGAATGATTTTTGTTATTTTGTATGGAAATGCAAAAGTAGTAATTATTTATACAAAAAGGAGGCAGGTATGAAAAAAAGTCTGATTTTACTTTCAGTATGCTCCGCGGCACTGCTGTGCTCCTGCGCGACATCCTCCCGCTATGCCTATTCCGTTTTCGATGACGGCATCTACTACAGGGCCACGCCAGAGTCCCGGGACGAGATGCTCGCCGACAGCAGGGAAGTGCAGGAATTAGTTGAAAGGACCCGTCAGGAAGCTGCCCGTTTCTCTGATACGATAGTGCTGGCCGGCACCGGCTCCGGTACAGTCAATAGTATAACATCCACTGCCGCCGCATACATTCCGGCAAGCATAGACCTGAATATAAACTGGTATGACTACGACCTTCTCGGATACGGCACATACTGCTCGTACTGGGACTGGCGTTACTGGGACATGTTCGGTCCGTGGGGAAGATATTCCGGCTGGGCCAACTGGTACAACTGGTACTCGCCCTGGTTCCCCGGCATCTACGACCCGTGGTATCCGAGCTGGGGCTGGAGATGGAGTTTCGCATGGAACAGCTGGGGCTGGTACGGTCCCGACTGGTGGTACGGTCCGTGGGGCTGGTATGATCCCTGGTACGGCTGGGGGTACCCTGTCGCAGGACAGCCTGTCTACTACGGCAAGCGCGACACAGGAGTCAGGACAGTTTCCGGAGAACGGACAATGGCAGCCAGGACTGTCCGCGGAGGCATGACTACTGTCAGAGGACGCAACGCCGGAACAGCCGCAACGGCCACGACTGGCAGGACCGGCGTCTCAAGAGCTTCATCTTCATCAGTAAGATCGTACCGTAGCACGGCCTCATCCATCAATCTCGGAGAAGGATATGTCAGCCGCGGTTCAGCGACAGCTTCTTCCGGAAGACTCGCCGGCAGCAGCCGAGACTTCCGCCGTGCCGCCGGCACGGTTTCCTACACCGACAGAGCCGGCTCATCCTACAGAAGGGCAGATGTAACCTCCGGATTCCGCAGTCCCTTTGAATCCCGCGGCAGCAGCTTCAGCAGAGGCTCGGCTACCGGTTTCAGCAGAAATGCCAACACGACCTTCAACAGAAGCACTACTTATAACAGCACCTCCCGCTCATCGTTTAACTCCGGAGCGACGAGAAGCGTATCCAGGTCATCGTTCTCCGGCGGAGGCGGACGCTCCTACAGCGGAGGCGGCACCCGCAGCGGAGGCGGAGTCAGAAGGTAACCACATAGATCATTTGCAATCATGTTCAGAAAGACCATTACAGTACTGATTCTCCTGATCGGAGCAGTTCAGGCCTACGCCCAGCTGACTCCGCAGTACACCGACAATGCCCTTGCATTCTCTTCCAGATACTACGACGGAACAGCCCGAAGCGTAGGTATGGGCAACGCGATGACAGCCCTCGGAGGAGACCTGGGGGCCCTGTCCTACAACCCGGCGGCATCAGGGGTTTACAGATACTCGGAGATAACCCTCACACCGTCGGTATACTCCGGCAATACCAACACCACGATGCTGGGCGACCTGTCACATTCGTCCATCAGCCGTTTTTCCCTCTCCAATGTGGGCTGGGTAGGTTCGTTCGACACCGGCAGGACAAGAGGGCTGCTCAATTTCAACTTCGCCATCACTGCCAACCAGTCCAACAACTTCGCCTACCGCAGCTCAGGCAGCGGATTCCAGAGCCAGTCCAGCTACTTGGGAAGTCTGGCAGCATCCATGACAGGACTGAGCCCCGACAACATGACCATGCCTGAAGGATATCCGGACAGACCGTTTTTCGCTCCCGGCGGTGCCGCATGGGACCAGATACTCGGATGGAATACCGGCTTAGTGGACTCACTCCGGAACAGCGACAGTTTCATAGGAGCCACCGAAAACATCTCCCAGGACGGACAGTTCTATGTCCCCGGCACACTCGTACAGCGTTACGACAAGGTAAGGACTGGATATGTGGAGGACATCATACTCAATCTATCCGGCAATGTGGACAACATATTCATCTTCGGAGCAAACCTCAAGTTCCAAAGTATCTGGATGAACGAGCACACTTCTATCTCTGAGACAGCCGGCAATCCGGCCCTTTTCGAGACCGGATTCACCGATTTCACATATGACTACCGCATGACCACATCCGGATTCGGAGTCGGCGTCGAGGCAGGTTTCATAGTCCGCCCGACAGCCGGCCTGACTATCGGAGGCTCCATATCCACTCCTACATGGATGTTCCTCACCGAGACATGGATGCAGAGCATGACAGGATACACCGGTCAGTACGGAGGCTCGGCCGTGGATTCACCGGTCGGTGAGTTCAGCTACAGGGTAACCTCCCCGTTCAGATTCAATCTCGGAATAGGCTATACCATCGGAGGATGGGTTGCTCTCGGCCTGGACTATGAAAGGACAGACTACTCATGCATAGCCCTCGCCGACGATTCCGGCAACAGAAGCGTCTTCGAAACAGAGAACAGCTATATGTCGGCATACTACAAAGCCGTCAACAACCTCCGCGCCGGCATCGAGGCATGGCCTCATCCCCAGGTAGCCATAAGGCTCGGATACAACTACTACAGCTCCCCCTACAGGACAACCGGGGACTCGCCCTACAGCAGCTACGACAACGACCGGCATTACGCATCGGCCGGCATAGGATTCCGCAGCCCGTCAGGCTTCTTCGTAGACCTCGCGTACCAGCAGCAGTGCAACCGCAACAATCTCAGCTTCCTGCTTTACAACACCTACGACAACAAGCAGGTGCCCTCTGTGCAGGAAAGTTTCCTCAACTGGAAGATACTGCTGACCCTCGGCTGGAGATTCTAAAGAAATGATATGGCATTGGGACCCTCATTGAAAAGAAGGTCCAGGACAGAAAGTCCGGAAATGAAGCCGTATTTTTCGGAAAACACTTGATAATAAGGCTTGAACCGGCTCTTGAAAACATCAGGAACCGGTTTTTTGGGATGTATGGCTTCCCGCAGGTCCATGGTATCCTGACCGTACTCTTTCCGGAAATCCCCTGTGAAAGACACAGCACACTTGAGCCCAAGCAGTTCGGTCAGCCTGATTGTCAATGCCGTATTGAGCTCAAACAAAGTCTCAGGACGGGAGTCCAGAATGGGAAAGATATCATCCTGATAATACTCGAAAAAAGCCGAAGTCCTGTAAGCCGATATCAAGGCACGCTCATGCTGCTGAAGCCACGGCTTCGAATAGTCTATCCGCACTCCGCGGATATCCCTCGCGCCCTGCGGCTGCAGGACCGGCACTGTCAATGAAAGAATACCGTCACAGGCATATATCCTGCAACGGTTTCTATAGGATTGTTTGACATACGACCCGCTGTCCTCTATGAGAATGCAGCCGGTATCGGAAGCTGCCATAAAATACTCTACCGGCGGGAAATACGCGGTGGAGACTATGGCCCGGGCCGGACGGTTATTCATCCGCAGACAGATCTGAGAATCTGATGACTCCGCGTTTCGAGGCCCTGATGAAATTGAGAATGTTGTCCCTCTCGATGCAGGGAGGCACCTCTCTCTCCACCTCACGGCAGGCATCGCTGCGGTTGAGGCCGCTGTTGTATATTATGCGGTATATCTCGCGGATACGGTCTATCTGCTCGTTGGTGAATCCGCGACGGCGCAGTCCCACATTATTGAGTCCGCAGAAAGACAGCGGATTACGCCCGGCCATAGCATACGGGGGAACATCCTTGCCTATCAAGGAGCCGCCCGAGATCATAGCATGCATGCCGATACGGGTAAACTGGTGAGCCAGCGAGCCGCCGCCTATGATAGCCCAGTCATCCACATCCGTTTCTCCGGCCAGTCCCACATAACTGGTCTGAATCACATGGTTGCCGATGTGACAGTCGTGAGCAACATGGGCGTATGACATAATCAGACAGTTGTCACCGATCTTGGTCAGCATCTTGCCGCTGGCGGCCGTTCCACGGTTGATGGTGGCGCACTCGCGGATGACCGTATTGTCACCTATCTCCACCCATGATACCTCTCCGGCAAACTTCATATCCTGAGGTACCGCACCTATTACGGCTCCCGGGAATATCTTGCAGTTCTTACCTATCTTGACATAGTCGAAAATCGTCGCATGGGGACCGATAACGCACCCCTCTCCTATTTCCACATTCTCCGCAATATAGCAATAGGGACCTATCTCCACATTTGCGGCTATCCTGGCATTGGGATGTACTGATGAAAATTGCATAGCAGTTATTGTCGATTAATTATTGTAAGTCTTAAGTATCTGTTCTCTTAATATCCCGGCCACAATGGTATTGATCCTGTGCCCGCTCTTGTCGGCTATCACATGGCCTTTGATACGCCGGCCGGCCAGAGAAAAGTCTCCGAGCAGGTCGAGAAGCTTGTGGCGTCCGCACTCATCGGGAAAGTGGAGTCTTACATTGTCAAGATATCCTTCAGGCAGCCTGTCCACCCTGTCCACATTGAAAAGCGAGGCCATGCGGGCCAGGTCCTCCTCGGGGACCGGATGCTCCACTATCACGATGGCGTTCTCAAGGTCTCCGCCTTTTATAAGATTGTTTCTGAAAAGAAACTCAAGTTCATGGAAGAATACGAATGTCCGGCACGGAGCTATATCCACGGCATAATCGGTATTGCTGTCATAATGCACTTTCTGGACTCCGAGCACATGCGAATTGAAATCCACAGTGATATCCACAGAGAACCCGTCCGCAGGCAGGATGGTAATCTCCGAACCGGTCTTCTCATCCTTGTAATGCACGGTCTCCCTCACCTCGAAATAGTTTCTCAAGGCATTCTGCTCCTGAAGTCCGTCCGCCAGAACAGCCGTAACATACGGGAGGGCGCTTCCATCCAGGATAGGCACTTCGAAATTGTCAACCTCTACCAGCGCATTGTCCACTCCCATACCATAGAATGCGGACATCAGATGCTCGAGGGTGGATATCCTCACCTCTCCGTGCTCCAGTGTAGTACCGCGCTGTGTATATGTCACATAATCCGCCACAGCCTCTATCACGGCATCATGTCCGAGATCCGTCCTTAAAAACCGGATACCGTGATTCTCCGGTGCCGGCTTCAGTGTCATGCGGACCTTCTGCCCCGAATGAAGCCCTTTCCCCTCGAAAGTATAGTGTCTTTTAAGTGTTTTCTGTCTTTCAACCATAACGGTAATCTTAATTCCTTAACTATTTCTTGCCGTTGCGGCGGAAAATCGCATAAGACCGTATGAAGTTCATGTGCTCAATGGCAGGACTGCCCATATAGGCCTTGCCCTCCTCCCTGATATCTCCCTGGACTCCGGCCTGCGCCGCGAGCCTGGTTCCGTCAGCGATATTAAGATGACCGGCTATGCCCACCTGGCCTCCGATCATGCAGGAACGGCCGACCTTGGAGGAGCCGGCTATGCCGGTCTGCGCCGCGATTACGGTATTGGCGCCTATGACCACATTGTGAGCCACCTGTATAAGATTGTCCAGCTTGACTCCTTTCTCGATGAGAGTAGTGCCCATCGTAGAGCGGTCGATGACCGTATTGGCCCCGATCTCGCAGTTGTCCTCGACAGTGACTATTCCGGTCTGCGGTATCTTCTTGTATGTACCGTCAGCTGTGGGTGCGAAACCGAAACCGTCAGAGCCTATCACGGCATTGGCCTGTATTATGCAGTTATTGCCTATCTTGCATCCGCGGTATATCTTCACGCCGGGATAGATGATGCAGTTCTCCCCGACAGTGACGCCCTCTCCTATATATACCATGGGATATATCTGGGAACCCTTTCCGACCACAGCTTTCTTGCCGATATAGGCATTTGAGCCGACATACACGCCTTTTCCGAGACGGGCAGAGAAAGCGATATGCGCAGACCAGGCTCTCCCCCTGCGCCTGGCCGACTTCATGGTATTGAGCAGGTCCAGGAGGGAAGCAATGGCCTCATACGCATTGTCCACCTTGACAAGCGTGGCCTGCACAGGCTCCTTTGGTTCGAATGTCCTGTTGATAAGTATTATGCTTGCCTTGCAAGTATAAAGATAATGCTCATACTTGGGATTGGCCAGGAAGCATAGGGTACCGCTCCGTCCTGACTCGATGCGGGCCACGGACGATACCGTCACATCGGGATTGCCGATGATCTCTCCTCCGAGATGCTCCGCTATTATTTTAGCACTTACCTCCATGATAAGCAAATTTCATTTTATAAAGAATCACGCAAAGAAAGCAATTTTTTTTGGATTATCAGTACAAAACCACTACTTTTGTGCTGATTTAGGAAAGTGGAAAGGGACGGCGAGTCCCTTTTGTTTTATCTGCCTCCGGCATTAACAGTTATCTTATGATAGAAAAACAGACCATAGAGAACATCGCTGAACAGTATCTGGAAGAGCACGGGCTCGTGCTGGTCAAAGTCACTGTCAACAAGGCCAACAACATAAAAGTATTCTTCAGGGCCGAGGGAAGACCCGTATGCATAGATGACTGCGTAGCCCTGAGCAGGCACATCGAGTCCGGACTCGACAGGGACAAGGAGGACTTTTCCCTGATGGTCAGCTCGGCGGGAGACGGTCCCGCAGACACCGGAGCGGATGAATCCGAAGACGAATAATAATTATAACAACAAATAACCGACATGGAAGTAAACCTGATAAGTACGTTTGCCGAGTTCAAGGAACTCAAGAACATCGACAGACCTACTATGATGAGCGTGCTGGAAGACATCTTCCGCACCCAGCTGATTAAGATGTACGGCTCAGCCGACAACTTTGACATCATCATCAATATCGACAAGGGCGACCTCGAGATCTGGAGAAACAGGGAAGTGGTCGAGAAAGTCGAGGATCCCAACACGCAGATATCCCTCGAGGAGGTGCATAAGATAGACCCCTCATACGAGGTGGGCGAGGACTTTCCGGAGGAAGTCAAGCTCTCTGACTTCGGACGCAGGGGCATTCTCAACCTCCGTCAGAACCTGCAGGGCCGCATAGCCGACATCGAGAAGGCCAACCTCTACAACAAATACAAGGACCGCATACACGAGATCCTCGTAGGCGAGGTATATCAGGTATGGAAGAAAGAAGTGCTGGTAATGGACGAGGACGGCAACGAGCTTGTCCTGCCCAAATCAGAACAGATACCGTCCGACTACTTCAAGAAAGGCGAGACCGTCAAGGCCGTCATAGAAAGCGTGGAGATGAGGAACAACTCTCCCGTCATCACCCTTTCCCGTACCTCTCCGGCATTCCTCGAAAGACTCTTCGAACAGGAGGTGCCCGAGATATTCGACGGTCTGATAACCATCAAGAAGGTTGTCCGCATACCCGGTGACAGAGCCAAGGTGGCCGTAGAGTCCTACGATGAGCGCATCGACCCGGTAGGAGCATGCGTCGGTGTCAAGGGCTCGCGTATCCACAGCATCGTCCGCGAGCTGCGCAACGAGAATATCGACATCATCAACTGGACCTCAAACACCCAGCTTCTCATCCAGAGGGCCCTCAGTCCGGCCAAGATATCGTCCATGTCCATAGACGAGGAGACCAAGCACATCCGCGTCAACCTCAGTCCCTCGGAGGTGTCGCTGGCCATCGGTAAAGGCGGCAGCAACATCAAACTCGCAGGACAGCTCGCAGGATATGAAATCGATGTGTTCAGGGAAAGCGAAGACGGCGATGAAGAAGAGGATGTACTGCTCGATGAGTTCAACGACGAGATAGAGCAGTGGATCATCGATGCCCTGAAGGGTATCGGATGCGACACAGCCAAGAGTGTGCTCGCACTGCCTGTCGAGGAGATATGCCATAGGGCAGACCTCGATGAGGAGACAGTCGTGGAGGTTCAGAGAATCCTTAAATCAGAATTTGAACAGTAATAACTAAAAACATCAGTATATGGCGGGACAAGAGAAAATAAGAATCAACAAAGTACTTAAGGAATTCAATATCGGATTGGGGACACTGGTTGAGTTCCTCAATAAGAAAGGTTTTGAGGTGGAGGCTCATCCCACAGCACAGATAAGCGCCGAAGAATACGAACTCGTCAAGAAAGAGTATGCCAAGGAGCAGCTTATCAAGGAGGAGTCAAAGAAAATCGCCATCAAGGTCAAGGAAATCACCAAGAAAGAAGGTCCGAAACATGAGCAGGAAGACGAGTCTTTCGATGATGAGGTATTCATCAAAAGCACCACTATCAACCGTCACACCTCCCCTGAGCCCGCCAAGGAGAAGAAGAGTGAGACCGTTGAAGAGAGCGTGAATGCCCCTGCGTCTCCAGCACCCGTGGCCGAACAGGAGACAAAAGCATCTGTGACGGAGCAGAATAATCCTGAGAAAAAGCCGGCCGTCAATGATGCGCCTGCAGCTGCCAAAGCTGCAGAGCCTGAGGCAGATACTGCCGGGCAAACGGCAGAGCCGGCACCTGCTACCGTTCAGGACAGACCAGGGCACAATGGTCCGAAGATTCTCGGGAAAATAGACCTTAATAAAAAGAAACCCACAGTTCAGGCCCCCCAGCCTGCTCCGAAACCCACCGTACAGCCTGCACCCGCACCTGCGGACAAGCAGCCCGCCAGACAGGAAGTGGAACATATCGAGACCAGGGTAGAGAAACTGACAGGTCCGGTCATAAGCGGAAAGATAGACTTGTCCGCATTTGAGAAGAAGCACTCCTCCGGCCAGGACAAGAACACGCACCGCAAGCGCGAGCGCATCAAGGGCCAGGGCGAGAAAGTTGACATTACAAAAGCGGATCCGGGTAATCAGAAAAACCGCAACAAGAAGGGCGGAGAGCAGAATGCCGGCAAGAAGAACAAAAAGGAGAAGCCGAAACCCATACGCGTGGAGATAGACGAGGACCAGATTCAGAAGCAGATCAAGGAGACCTACGCCCGCATGACCGAAAGCAAGGGCAAGACCAAGAGCTCCAAGCACAAGAGGGAGAAGCGCGAGATGATCTCCCAGAAGATGGAGGAGGCACGCGAGCAACAGCAGCTTGAAAGCAAAATACTGAAGATGACCGAGTTCGTCACAGTCAACGAGTTGGCAGTCATGATGAACATACCGGTCACCAAAGTCATTGCCGCCTGCATGAACTTAGGCCTTATGGTGTCCATCAACCAGCGTCTCGAAGCCGATGCCCTGGTACTGGTGGCCGAGGAATTCGGATACGAGGTACAGTTCGTATCAGCCGATGAGGAGAGCGAAATTCAGGAGGAAGTGGACGATCCTGCAGATCTGGTTGAGCGTCCTCCCATCATCACTGTCATGGGACATGTGGACCACGGTAAGACATCCCTGCTGGACTACATCCGCAAGTCCAATGTCATCGCAGGAGAGGCTGGAGGAATCACCCAGCACATCGGTGCCTACAATGTCCAGCTGCCCGACGGACGCCGCATCACTTTCCTCGACACCCCGGGACACGAGGCCTTCACCGCCATGCGTGCCCGAGGCGCCAAGATTACAGACTTGGTAATCATCATCGTGGCAGCAGACGACGCCATCATGCCCCAAACCATAGAGGCCATCAACCATGCTCAGGCCGCAGGAGTACCCATGATATTTGCAATCAACAAGATAGACAAGCCGGGAGCCAATCCGGACCGCATCCGCGAACAGCTTGCCAACATGAACATCCTCGTCGAGGACTGGGGCGGCAAGTTCCAGTGCCAGGAGATATCGGCCAAAAAAGGCACCAATGTGGACAAGCTCCTCGAAGAAGTCCTGCTGGAAGCCGACCTGCTGGAGCTCAAGGCCAATCCCAACCGCAAGGCCAAGGGTACGGTCATCGAGTCCTCTTTGGACAAGGGCCGCGGCTATTTAGCCACCGTACTCGTACAGAACGGTACGCTTCATGTAGGAGATATAGTCCTCAGCGGCAGCTACTACGGCAGGGTTAAGGCCATGTTCAACGAACGCGGGCAGAAAGTTGATGAGGCTGATCCCTCCACCCCTGTTTCCGTTCTCGGACTCAACGGAGCCCCGACCGCAGGCGAGACATTCAATGTCATGGACGATGAGCGCGAGGCCAAGGACCTGGCCAACAAGCGCGAGCAGCTGCTCCGCATCCAGGGCCTTAGGACACAGAAGCACATCACTCTCGAAGAGATAGGGCGCCGTATCGCCATAGGCAACTTCAAGGAACTCAACATCATCGTCAAAGGAGATGTGGACGGTTCCATCGAGGCCCTCTCCGATTCCCTTATCAAGCTGTCCACCGAGGAGATACATGTGGATGTAATCCATAAGGCCGTAGGTGCCATCTCCGAGTCCGATGTCCTGCTGGCCGCCGCATCCAACGCCATCATCATCGGATTCCAGGTAAGACCCTCGGCAAGTGCCCGCCGCCTGGCCGAAAAAGAGGAGATCGAGATCCGTCTCTACTCCGTCATCTATGACGCGATAAACGAGGTCAAGAGCGGTATCGAGGGCATGCTCGCTCCCGAGGAGAAAGAGGAAGTCACAGCCACCGCCGAGGTTCGCGAGACCTTCAGGATCTCCAAAGTCGGCACCATTGCCGGATGTATGGTCAAGGAAGGCAAGATCACCCGCAGTTCCAAGGTCCGCGTCATCCGCGACGGCATTGTAGTCTACACAGGTGCGCTCGGCTCACTCAAGCGTTTCAAGGACGATGTCAAGGATGTCGCAGCCGGCATGGACTGCGGTCTGAACATCGACGGCTACAACGACATCAAGGTCGGCGACACCATCGAGGCCTACCAGATCGTAGAAGTCAAGCGCAAGCTCTAATACCATTCCCCAGGAGGCCCGCCAACCTACCCGGAAAGAAAAATACCTGTCGGAGCACCGTCTCCGGCAGGTATTTTTTCATTCACCCTCCGTATTTCACAGACTCCACACAATACAGCCCAATGCGAACTGTTTCTTCAGAGGCAAGTTATTTTTAATCAACTCTGATTATCAGCCACCGCCTCCGCACAAAATATTTACTTTAAATGTCGTCCGGAATTAAATATACGCTTGAGCACTGTTGGGTCAACACGGGTAAGACGGGCTATCTGTTTGATACCCACACCATACTTCTTCCGCAATATACCGGCGAGGCCATAACGCTGCTCGACACTCAGCTCTTGCAGAGATGCACAACAGAACTCCGTTTTGCAGATGCTGCTAACCGAACCTATAAGATCCGCATCCTGATACTGCACCTTTCGAAGTATATCCGACATCATATACAGTTCCAGTTCTGCGTCATCATTGCGTGACAGACGGTAAAGCAACCGGCCTGGGCTATGGAACAACCGCTCGACGGTATCACTGTCCACATAGCATTCAGGATATATCATTCCCTCCGGAGAAAGTGTATAGTGTTCCGGTACTTCAATATGGGAACCGAGCAGTTTACGTCTTTCTCTATAATTCAATGAATTTACAGTACGTCCCACCGGGCAGGCACCATTATAGCCCTTAAAATAAAGATCCGCCGAACACCACTCATAGCGTGAAGGCATGATTTTCTGTCCGGTAGGCACAGGATTACGCAGTACATATCCTATCGCACGCATCAGATATTCCGTATCGTCAATGCGCTTCATATAGATTCCAGTCCTCCTGACATCATCTTTCGCAGTTTTTCCTGCTATCACAGCCAGCCTCTTCTTATAGTGCCGGATAAATTTCACGCCATTCTCCTCCTGCCCGCTGACAATGAAATGTACATGATTGCTCATCAGACAAAAAGCCAATACCTTTACATCATAACTCAAAGCGTATACCGGAATACTGTTCATTCCGGAAATATAATCAGATCGGCCCGTGAAAATCAAATTCCTATCCAGCCCGTCCGTACAAATATGCCAATATTGATTTTCCATAGAGCAAAGCTAAAAAAGATACCCCATACTTCCAAGACACTGATATTTAAAATTTTACAGAATTTGCAAATTAACTTAACTTTCTACTGCATTTTATATCACGAGGGGCAAATGGCGATGTGATATACTTTATTTTCAAATACATACACAAGCAGGCCGCCTCAAACGCTGACCTAAAACAGGCAATTGGGGCAAGTGATTTTACAAACAACTGATTATCAGGATTTATTTTCGGATTTTGCATCATTGGGATTTTTGTTATTTTTGAGGCATGAATTATCTGCTTATTGTGTTGGGAGCGGTGTCACTGGGATTTGGCGTGGCCGGAATGTTTCTGCCGGTACTGCCGACGACCCCTTTTCTGCTGCTGACGGCCTGGTGCTGGCTGAAAGGCTCGCCGCGCCTGCATGCCTGGCTTATGTCGCAGCCTAAGCTGGGACCGTACATCCGCGACTTCCAGGAGCACAAATGCATTTCCCGAAAGGTCAAGACCATATCGGTCATCACCCTCTGGCTCACCATCACCTTAAGCATAGTGCTCGTGCATCAGCTATGGCTCCGCATCCTGCTGGCCATCATAGCCATAGGGGTGACATGGCACATTCTGTCGTTTAAGACCAAAAAGTGAATTTGGCAATTCGGATATTTTGACCCACCTTTGCCGCACTTTATTAATTCGGGATTTATGCAGCGCGATGCTATTGATTTCGGAACAGTAAACATCCCGTCCCTGTTCGGTAAGTATTTCGTTACTACTCTGCTGGGGATGGTAAGCATGTCGGCGGTCACGGCCATCGACGGTATCTTCATAGGCCACGGAGTAGGCAGCGACGGTATCGCCGCCGTCAATATCTGCGTGCCCGTATGGATGATATTCACCGGTCTCGGTCTGATGGCCGGTGCGGGCAGTTCCGTGGTAGCCTCTATTCACCTGGCCCGCGGCAAGATCAAGGCCGCCCGGCTCAATGTCTCCCAGGCCATCCTCTTCGTGACCATCATAGCCGCGCTGGTCGCAGGTCTCATCATGACCTTTCCCGAGACCACGGCCCGGATGCTCGGCTCCTCGGAGCACCTGATGCCTCTCGTATTAGACTACCTGCTGTGGATAGTCCCGGCCCTGCCCTTCCAGATGTGGCTCTCGGTGTCGCTTTTCATCATCCGCTTAGACGGTGCGCCGCAATACGCCATGTGGTGCTCTGTCATAACCGCCATCATCAACACCGTCCTTGACTGGCTTTTCATCTTCCCGCTCGGGATGGGCGTCAAGGGAGCGGCCATAGCCACCGGCATCAGCATCGTCATCGGTGGCTGCATGGGCATCGGATATCTGCTGCTGCGGGCCAGGGTCGTGCGCCTGATCAAATTGAAAATGAGCCGCAAGAGCATGCGCCTGAGTCTGCGCAACATCGGCTACCAGTGCAAGATAGGCTCCCCCGCCCTGCTCGGTGAGGCCACCATCGCCGTCCTCATGTTCATGGGCAACCAGGTATTCATGCGATATCTCGGAGACGACGGCGTAGGTGCCTTCGGAGTGGCCTGCTACTACACCCCCTTCGTCTTCATGTTCGGCAACGCCGTGGCCCAGTCCGCACAGCCGATTATCAGTTTCAACTACGGAGCCGGCAAGATGGACAGGGTATCGTCCGCCAGCCGCCTGGCCATCATCACCGCCATCGTCTGCGGCACTGTCGGGATGGCCGTATTCATGCTCCTGCCCGGCCCCCTCGTAGGCCTGTTCATCGGCCAGGAAGGCAACGCCGCCCGCATCGCCATCGGCGGCCTGCCCCTCTTCGCTCTCGGCTACATCTTCTATGTCACCAATGTAGCCTCCATCGGCCTCCTCCAGAGCCTCGAGAAGATGAAGCCCGCCATGCTTTTCGCCTGCCTGCGCGGCCTCGTTTTCATCGTCCCGAGTTTCATTATCATGCCACGCCTGCTCGGCGACACCGGTATCTGGCTCGCCATGGCCGTCTCCGAGGCCCTCACCACTGCCGTCATCGCCCTCTACTACTTCCACAGCCGCTGACAAAATCGATAATTTG
Organism: Candidatus Coprenecus pullistercoris; assembly: GCA_019116965.1. Classification (GTDB taxonomy): domain Bacteria; phylum Bacteroidota; class Bacteroidia; order Bacteroidales; family UBA932; genus Coprenecus; species Coprenecus pullistercoris. Next base: position 37,074 of record DXAT01000074.1, on the reverse strand, counting down.
CACTTATGAAGTGCAAATTATTTACGCTTTTGCACTTCACAAGTGCAATTTTGCTATATTTGCAAAAAAATTTACAGTATGGAAACTTTAACAGCCTTCTACAAGAAACTGCTGCGCGAAACCGACACAGGCTTCAACAGGTACCTCTACTCCGATATCAACTGGCGCAACCGCATAATAGGCATCAAGGGACCGAGGGGAGTCGGGAAGACCACACTGATGCTGCAGCATATCAAACAGGAGATGAACCCGGACGACGTGCTGTATGTCAATGCAGACGACATCTATTTCAGCAGCCACCGCCTGCTCGACCTCGCCGGGCTTCTGGTCCAGCGGGGCATACATTATTTCTACATCGACGAGATCCACAAATACAAGGAGTGGTCCAGGGAACTGAAACTCATCTACGACTACTACAGCGAACTGAACGTGGTATTCTCCGGCTCCTCCGTCCTGGACTTGACAAAAGGCACGTCAGACCTCAGCCGCAGGGCCGTTCTCTACCATCTCTACGGACTGTCATTCCGGGAATACCTGCATCTCTACCACGATGTACGGGTACCCGTCCTCACTCTTGATGACATCATTGCCGGCAAACCCGAGACCTTTAACATAAAGACGCCCCTGCTGCTGTTCGAGGACTATCTGAAACGGGGCTACTACCCTTTCTCCAGAGACCCGGGCTTCGAAGAAAAACTCCGGCAGATTATCAATGTCACATTGGAAAACGACATCCCTGTCTTCGCCGACCTGCCGGCCTCCATGGGACGCAAGTTCAAGAAACTGCTTGCCATAATAGCCAAGAGTGTCCCCTTCAAGCCCAACATGAGTAAACTCGCGGACCTCATAGGAGCCGGACGCAACCAGATGCCGGACTACTTCCAATATATCGAGGACGCAGGAATGATTGCGCAGCTCAGGGACGACACCGGCGGTATCCGTGGACTGGGCAAAGTCGAAAAAGTCTATCTGGACAATCCTAATCTTATCTACGCGCTCGCGGAAAGCGAGTCTGACACCGGCAGCCTCCGCGAGACATTCTTCCTGAACCAGACCCGGGTCCGCAACCAGGTCACATCCTCCGCCATCTCCGACTTCCGAATAGGCAGCCGCACCTTCGAAACAGGCGGCAAGTCCAAAGGCCGCAAGCAGCTCGCCTCCGCCGAAGAAGGCTACATCGTCAAGGACGGCATCGAGTTCTCCTCCGGCAACATCCTTCCGCTATGGTGGTTCGGCCTCAACTACTAACATCCTTTCCGCAACGGCACAGAATCACGAGTTTTGCTGCCGTTGTGGAAAGGGGACGGATAATGTGGCCGGGAAGAGGCGGACAAATGATTTTCGTTACTTTTTGGGGCGTGAATTATCTGCTGATCATATTGGGGCCGCGTCGCCGGGGCTTGAAGTGGCGGGGATGTTCCTGCCGGTGCCGCCGGGGTGACAGCCCACATATTGTCCTTCAAGACTAAGAAATGAAAAGGCCCGGTCCGCAAAACTTGCAGGACCGGGCCATTTTCCTTAAAATTCCTGACGGCCTCCCTATTTGAGGACAGTCTTGAAGAAGTCGTTGCCCTTGTCGTCCACGAGGATGAAGGCGGGGAAGTCGACTACCTCGATCTTCCAGATGGCCTCCATGCCGAGTTCGGGATACTCGAGGAGTTCGACCTTCTTGATATTGTCCTGAGCCAGGATGGCCGCGGGGCCGCCGATGCTGCCGAGGTAGAAGCCGCCGTGCTTCTTGCAGGCGTCGGTCACCTGCTGGCTGCGGTTGCCCTTGGCGATCATGATCATGCTGCCGCCGTTCTCTTGGAAGAGGTCCACGTAGCTGTCCATACGGCCGGCGGTGGTGGGACCGAAGCTGCCGGAGGGCATTCCCTCGGGGGTCTTGGCGGGGCCGGCGTAGTAGATCGGGTGCTCCTTCATGTACTGGGGCAGGCCCTCTCCGCTCTCGATGCGCTCTTTCAGCTTGGCGTGGGCGATGTCGCGGCCTACGATGATGGTGCCGCTGAGCAGGAGGAATGTCGATACGGGATACTGGGACAGGTCGGCGAGGACTTCCTTCATCGGGCGGTTCAGGTCAATCTTTACACCTCCGGAATGCTTGGCAAAGCCGCCGCGCAGCTGCTCGGGAACGAGACGGATGGGGTTGCTGTCCAGATCCTCGAGCCAGATACCGTCCTTGTTGATCTTACCCTTGATGTTGCGGTCGGCGCTGCAGGATACTCCGAGGCCGACGGGGCAGGACGCACCGTGACGCGGCAGACGGATCACGCGTATGTCGTGGGCGAAGTACTTGCCGCCGAACTGGGCGCCGAGGCCGATGTTGCAGGCTGCCTTGAAGAGCTTCTGCTCCAGCTCGATATCGCGGAAGGCGCGGCCGAGGTCGTCACCGGTAGTGGGCAGGTTGTCGTAGTACTTGGCAGAGGCGAGCTTGACGGTCTTGAGGTTGGTCTCTGCCGAGGAGCCGCCGATCACGAATGCGATGTGGTAGGGAGGGCAGGCCGCAGTACCGAGGGTCTTCATCTTCTCGATCAGGAAGCTCTCGAGCTTTTCGGGGTTGAGCAGGGCCTTGGTCTCCTGGAATAGGAAGGTCTTGTTGGCCGAGCCGCCGCCCTTGGCGATGAACAGGAACTTGTACTCGCCGCCCTCGGTGGCATAGATGTCCACCTGAGCGGGCAGGTTGTTGCCGGAGTTCTTCTCCTTGTACATGTCTAAGGGAAGAGTCTGGGAATAACGCAGGTTGTCAGTGGTATAGGTGTCGTATACTCCGTGCTGGAGGGCCTCCTCGTCGCTGATACGGGAGCCGTCGGCGGTCTTGTCCACCCATACCCTGCGGCCTTTCTTTGCAACTACGATGGCTGTACCTGTATCCTGGCAGAAAGGCAGTTTCTGGTTCTTGGCCACATCGGCGTTGAGCAGCATGGTCAGGGCCACGGCCTTGTCGTTGCGGCTGGCCTCGGGGTCATTGAGAATCTTGGCCACCATCTCGTTGTGCTCGGGACGGAGCATGAATGCCACATCGTGGAAAGCCTGGCGGGCAATCAGCCTGAGTCCTTCGGGATCGACTTTCAGAATTTCCTCGCCCTCGAACTGAGCGGTAGACACATAATCCTTGGTGACAAGATGATACTTGGTAGTATCCTCACCCATCTGGAAAAGTTCCTCGTATTTGAATTCCATATCTGTTGTTATTTGTTGTTTCATTTTTGCAAAGATAATAATTTTGAACATGCGATTAACCGACTGCACACACGAAATGACCGCTGCCAAAGAAAAAATGCCGGGCGGCGAATGGTACGCCATCTCCGGACATGATTATATGACTTCGTGATAAATTTGCTTAACTTTGCGCCGCTATGGAACAAGTATCACTATTGAATCTCAGTGAGCAGATGCGCATAATCACAACATGCGCTCTGGTAGCCGCGGCATATCTCATGGACTTCCTATGCTGCAGACTGCTCATACCGGTCATCCGGAAAATAGCAGTCAGGACTGCATTCAAGTGGGACAACTATCTGACCGGAGGCAAGGTCCTGCACAATATCTTTCACTTAATTCCCCCAGTGACTTTTCTCGTTGCGCTGCCTCTGCTCTATCCGGATCAGAGCTGGACATCCTTCGTCACCAAGGCTCTGTACATCTACCTCATAGTCATCGCCAGCCGGCTGGTCAATGAGTTCATCTCATCTCTATATGCCATCTCCAGCGATTCCGACCTGCTCCGGGACAAGCCCATGAAGGGAGTCTACCAGATGCTGAAAGTCCTCGTAATATGCGTGGCGGTTATACTGGTCTTAGGCGTACTCCTTGAAAGGAACTTCACATCCCTGCTGGCAGGACTCGGTGCCTCGGCTGCCGTACTGATGCTGATTTTCAAGGATACTATCCTCGGTCTCGTAGCCGGCGTCCAGCTCTCGGCCCACGACATGCTGCGTCCCGGAGACTGGATAGTCATGGACAAATACGGGGTCAACGGCACTGTGGAGGAGGTGACCCTCAATACGGTCAAGGTCCGCAACTGGGACAACACCATCATGACGGTTCCGCCCTATGCCCTCGTAAGCGACTCCTTCCAGAACTGGCGCGGCATGAGGGAAAGCGAGGGCCGCCGGGTAGCACGCTCCCTAAACATCGATGTCAATTCAATCCGTTTCTGTACCACGGAAGAACTGACTCTATTCACCTCAGAAGAATGGGCGCACGGCCTGCCTATGGACAACAGCACAGTCAATCTCGGACTTTTCCGCAGGGCCACAGAGCATTATCTCGGCTCAATGACTCAGGTCAACACAGATCTCCGCATTCTCGTGCGCCAGCTTGAACCGACTCCGGAAGGCCTTCCCGTACAGATCTATTTCTTCACCCGGGAGAAAGACTGGGTAATCCACGAGCACATAGCCGCTGACATCATAGAGCATGTCATCGCAAGCCTGCCCCGCTTCGGTCTGCGGCTCTTCCAAAAGCCGACCGGCACCGACATCGCCCGCAACTGCGTGAACAATTCCACTGCGCGATAAAATCCGCAAGCCTGCCCCTGCCTTAAATACGGACACATTGCCGGAACTCCGGAGCACTTTATCTTTCATGCCTGCCGTTTATACCGCTTATGTCCCGTCGGTATCACCACTTAGCAACACACCACACTATCTGTAATCCTGCCATCACCATAACGCACACATACCCATCGACTTACCATCACGGCCTTATAACAGATACAGCCCTTTTTGCCCGGAATCCGCCACCACACAGCCTTATCTGTTTTGCCAATTTTGGCATACAATATTATCATACAGCTACTTACACAAATAATACGATAACAGATACTGAGGTGTATTAACTTGTCCGACTTTTCTGGTACACCTCAACGGTGTAATCGTAAGCACGCGCATCTGACCTTGACATATGTGACGGATAATCAGCTTGTTATTGTTTATGCTGATGGATTTCGCCACCTCCCGAGGCCTTGAAATCCATCACTAAAAACGATTAAGTCGCAGCTATTCAGCCAGTTGTATTCGACATGATATGCGCATACATTCCGTAAATACACCAAGTAAGGTGTTGCGGATACAGCCACGAACTTGGATGGAGGCAGTGGAAAAGCCGGGCAAAGTGGCAGCCATAGAGGTACTTTTGCGGATAATCATCAAAATATAACTAAAGATTTAGTTGTATATTTAAAAATTTAGTTATAGCTTTGTGGTCAGAAACTGAAACTACATGCACTATGGCAAAAATAATCAAAGACGGACGGCAGGAGCTCACTCGGGCAGAGCTCGAAATCATGCAGGTAATATGGAAGAAAGGCAAAGTCCTGGTACACGGCATACTGGATGAGATGCCTGAGCCTAAGCCGGCCTACAACACCGTATCGACCATCGTCCGTATACTTGAGAGCAAGGGCTTCGTCTCACATAAGGCCTACGGCAGGACTTATGAGTACTTTCCACTGGTAGGCAAGGAAGAATACACCGGCGCCTACATGCGCACGGTCCTTGACAACTTCTTCGACGGCTCGGTGAGCCGGATGGTCAACTTCTTCTCCTCCCGACAATCGATTACGACAGAGGAGACCGACGAGATTCTGAGAATACTGAAATCAGGCAAATAAAAGCACGGATCAGTATCCGGAGACGACATTATGAAGATCATAGAATACATACTTGAAGTGATTATATGCAGCGGACTGTTCTTAGTACTGTACCGGTGGCTGCTGGCCGGCAAGGTAAGCTACCGGATATGCAGGATATATATCATAGGGACAATGCTGCTTGCGGCCGTCATCCCGGCACTGGACGTACCGCTGTACCCTCCTGCCCCGCCATCCGTGGTATCCGTCCCGGCAGACATCAGCGACGGCACTATGCCAGATAACAAAAGCGTACTCTACAGTCCCGGTGAAAGTACAGCCGCAAGTATAACGGACAGCACCGCCGCAACGGAAACAGTCAAGACAGGAGCAGACATCAGGACCGTCGTTCTGAATATCATTACCGCCGTCTACTGCCTCGCCGCAGCAGCCTCCATCGCCCTTATTGTCCTCAATATGATAAAAATACGCCGCCTGCGTCGGAGCGCACGGCTTACACGATGGAGGACTGGACTTTGGCCGAGAGCTGGAAGATACAGACTCCCTTCTCGTTCCTGCGGACAGTCTACATGGGCTTCAACTACGCCCCGTCCGAGCGGCTGATGATCCTCACGCACGAGATCAGCCATGTCCGCCACCGGCATTCCTACGAGAAACTCGCCCTGTCCGTTCTACGCAGTCTGCTGTGGTTCAATCCGTTCCTATGGATGGCCGAGAAAGACCTGAGGGAAGTGCAGGAATGGGAGGCCGACCGCGACGTACTTGACAAAGGAAATGACCTGACTCTATATAGAACAGCTATCTTCAAGCAACTCTTTGGCTATAATCCGGATATATCCAGCGGGTTGAATCACTCACTCACTAAAAAACGGTTTATTATGATGACAAAGACTCAGCTCGGCCGCTACGCCTTCCTAAGGCTGGCCGCCGCCCTTCCGCTGCTCACAGCGACATTCCTCGCATTCGGCTGCGGAAACAGGACACAGACACCTCCACAAAACATTACAGGCACTGACAATACCGGCATCCAGACAGCACCGGATGCCGGAACACAGCAAGACTCCGTCACAGTAATCGACATTTCCCAAGACGGAAAAGTAAAATTCAACGGAAAGGAATGCTCTTATCTCGAGGTACGGAAATACCTTACCGGAGAAGAATCGCCAGAAAGCACAATCCGTATCAACTTCAACGGAGACTCCCGCACAGGCATCCTGTCTGACATCTCCAATGCCATAGACAGCTCCAGAGCGATAGAATACATGATTATTGAGGGCAATAACAAAGATCATAAAGTACGGATAAAATTCACCTCAGACATAGCAGCTACTGGAATTACGGACAATGCGCTCAAACCGGACACCGTCAGCGTAAAAGTCTCATATAAAGACGCATCATTCGGCATACCGTCTGCAAAGGACTCTGCCTCAACCATCACCTTCCACATCACAGACACCGGGAATAAGACATCCGTCGTAATCAACGGCCGGGAATATGAATATGACAGCCTCGGCGAAATAGGCAGCGTATTTTCCGGGATGAAGTCTGAAAACATATCCTCGGCTGACATAACGGTAATCGGAGATGTCGTCATGGGAATGCTCACTGATGTCAAGCAGAGCCTCAAAGAAGCCGGCGTCCAGCGTATCAGCATTACTTACAAAACAAATGAGAATGCGGCCACATTGAAAACGGAAGAAATCCGCATACTGCATCCTGCCGCTGACGAAAAAGCCGACTCCTCCACCATTGCCTCATCAGAAGCCGCCGGTGACGGGACTGCCCGTCATAAGAATGTCAACAATACCACTATCGTCATCGATGACGGCCACGACCTGGACCCTCAAGAGATAACCGGGATGTTCGCGGACATTATCAGAAAGACAGGAATATCCACTGACAAGCATAAAAACAATCTGTCCATACTGTTCAGTCCGGATAAGAATTCCAGTTATGAGACACTTCAAGACACGGAGAGCTGCATAAAAGAAGCCTACCGTCAGGTCCGGGACGCCTACTCCCTCGAACACTTCGGCAAGCCTCTTTCGGAACTTACCGCCGAAGAACTCGAGCAAGTCCGCAAAGCCATCCCCATAAGGATATCCGTAGCCGAGCAGTTGGAAGACTGACATCATGTAGATAATGAAAATCCGGGACTCACCAGCCTGCCGAAGGCCCTAAGTCCCGGATATTCATATAGAGAATGGGACTCATCAGATAATTTTGCAGGTTGGGAAAAAATACATATCTTTGCGGCCCGATCCGGAAATCGGATTAAGAATGGAGGTGTGGCCGAGTGGTCGATGGCGGCAGTCTTGAAAACTGTTGAACGGCAACGTTCCGGGGGTTCGAATCCCTCCGCCTCCGCAACAAAAAAGACTGGTCGATAAGTCAATAGACTTTACGACCAGTCTTTTTATATTTCCGGAACTTAAGCACCCGCGAGCCAGCCGTCACTTTGAGAGCTCGTGCTCCTTAAAATATTTCCACTTGAATATCAGAAGATACAGTGCACCGACCGTAATGCACGAATCCGCGATATTGAATATGGGCCGGAAAAATATCAGCTCTTCTCCGCCCTTCCACGGCACCCATTCGGGCCAAGTAGTGTCAATAACAGGGAAATACAGCATATCCACCACCTTGCCCAGACCGAACTTTCCGTAACCGTCCCCGAACGGGACCATTGAAGCCGCATGAGTGTAGCTTGACGGCTCAAAAATAAGACCGTAGAACATACAGTCTATAAGGTTGCCCACGGCACCGACCATGATGGCCGTCAGTCCTAACAGAACTCCCGTAGGAGCGTCTTTCCTAAGCAACAGATGACGGATATAGAAAAACAGCAGGACTGAAAGCACCAGACGGAAAGCAGTCAGGATATACTTCCCGATATCACCGCCGAAGGCCATGCCGAAAGCCATGCCCTCGTTCTCTATGAACAGTATCTGGAACCAGTCCCCGAACACATGTATCGACTCACCCAAGTGCATATTGGTCTTGACCAGTATCTTTACAAGCTGGTCAGCGACAATAAGCACGACAGCAAGAAGAACTATGAATGCGGTTTTCCTACTGCGGGACAGACTCATTACTTATTGGAGTTAAGTTTGGCCTCTACGCTGAGAGTGGCATGCGGCACGAGCTTGAGCCTCTCCTTGGGAATCAGTTTTCCCGTGGCACGGCAGATACCGTAAGTCTTGTTCTCAATCCTCACGAGAGCTGCCTCAAGAGAATTGATGAACTTGAGCTGCCTTTGGGCAAGCTGCCCGGCCTCTTCCTTGGACAGAGCCGAAGCGCCTTCCTCCAGTACCTTGAATGTAGGCGAGGTGTCCTCAGTATCATTGCTGGTACTATGTGTGATTGCAGACCTGAGCTGTTCGTAGTCATCCCTTGCCTTTTCGAGCTTCTTCAGAATGATTTCCTTGAATTCCTGCAGTTCCTCATCGCTGTAACGTACCTTCTCGAGTACCTCATTCTTGTTATCACCAGTGTTGTCCATAGCTGAAAAGTTTTAATATTACTTTGTAAAAGTAATCATTTTTTATGAATAATCAATACCTGACCTTATCAGGATTGGATTTCCATAGCAGGAACGGGCGAAGTCCCTCATCCGGTAAAAGCTGAGTAAAAGGAAGTTTCCTCTCATCAAGCGGCTTTGCGACCTCTGTATATATCATATCGTCATCAAAGCCGGCATCCGCGGCGTCTCTCCTTCCGGCAGCATAATAGACCCGTGATATATGCGCCCAATAACATGCGGCCATACACATGGGACACGGTTCGCAGCTGGTATAGAGCTCGCATCCCGAGAGGTCGAAAGTACCCAGCACTGCACAGGCCCGGCGAATGGCATTGACCTCGGCGTGGGCTGTAGGATCATTGTCCACCGTCACGGTATTGGAGCCCTCGGCCACAACTTTTCCGTCCTTGACAATCACCGCGCCGAAAGGGCCGCCGTTGCCGGAGGATGCATTGTCCTCTGCCAGGGAGATGGCCCTGCGCATATGGTCATTCGCCGTCATTATCGCTCAAGCCTCATTCTTATCGTACTGTCATCCAGCCACTCTATATCAGAGCCGCCTTCTACCGAATCCTGAAGCACGATATCTTTGGCAAGGGTCTGGGAGGCAATATAATCCTTGAAGCCGGACAGAGCGTCCTCTACCTCAGGCAGTCTCTGGATATAGGCGGTAATCTTGTCAGTCACCTCGAAACCGCTGTCCTTACGCAGGTTCTGAATCCTGTTGATAAGCTCTCGGGCAACTCCCTCATTGCGGAGCTCAGGTGTCACCGTGATATCAAGGGCGATGGTCAGCCTGCCTTCAGTCGCGACAAGCCTGCCCGGCATGTCCTCCGACGATATCTCGTAGTCTGACGGATCAAGAGCCACATCCCCGGATGAAAGATGCAGCGTATAAGTCCCGTTCCGAAGCCCGGCCTGCTCGACAGCGGCGATATCCTGCTGCGACAGAGCAGCGAACGAAGAGGCTATCTCCTTCATCTGCTTGCCATAACGCTTGCCGAGAGTCTTGAAGTTGGGCTTTATCTTCTTGGTGATAAGTCCGGTCGTATCCTTTATATACTCCACTTCCTTGACATTGACCTCACTCAATACGAGAGAACGCACTTTTTCGAACTGTTCCTCGATCTTAGGGTCGAGCACGGGGATAATCATCCTCGAAAGCGGTTGACGCACCTTGATGTTGACCTTGCGGCGCAGGGCCAGTACCATCGATGACGATTTCTGCGCAAGGGCCATACGGGCCTCCAGATCGGAGTCTACGCACGAGGGGTCGTACTCTGGCATGGGCATCATGTGCACCGATATCACATCACGCCGCGATGTCCCGGCATTGAGATCGCAGAACAGACGGTCCATATAGAAGGGTGCTATGGGAGCGGCCAGCACGGCCACTGTCTCCAAGGCCGCATAGAGCGTCTGATAAGCCGCCATCTTGTCCTCGTCCATCTTTCCGCCCCAGAAACGCTTGCGGTTCAGGCGCACATACCAGTTGCTGAGGTGATCACATACAAAATCCTGTATCTGACGGCCGGCACCGGTGATGTCGTAATCCTCATAGCATGCCTTAACATTCTTTATCAGGGTGTTGAGCAGGGACATCAGCCAGCGGTCTATCTCGGGTCTTTGCGCCACCGGAACCAAGGGCATATTCCTGCCGTCAAATCCGTCCACATTGGCATACAGGGCAAAGAACGAATAGGTATTGTACAAGGTACCGAAGAACTTGCGGCGCACCTCATCCACTCCGGCCTCATCGAACTTGAGGTTGTCCCAAGGCTGGGAGTTGGTGAGCATATACCAGCGCAGCGCATCAGGTCCGTATGTATCCAGGGCCTTGAACGGATCCACCGCATTGCCCAGGCGCTTGCTCATCTTGTTGCCGTCCTTATCAAGCACCAGACCGTTGGATATAACCGTATTGAATGCTGTTGTTCCGCTTATCATCGTATGGATGGCATGCAGGGTGAAGAACCATCCGCGGGTCTGGTCCACCCCTTCGGCTATAAAATCGGCTGTCTGGCCGAACTTAGGAGTACCGAGCGCCTGCAAGCCCTCCTGGGCATAAGGCATGGAGCCTGAGTCAAACCACACATCGATAAGATCCGTCTCACGCACCATCTTCCGCCCCTTGTCGGACACCAGGAATATCTCATCCACATAAGGCCTGTGAAGGTCTATGCGGTCGTAATTCTCTTTTGAATAATCTCCGGGAACAAATCCGGCCGCAGCCAGAGGGTTGGACTGCATGACTCCGGCGGCCACCGCCTTGTCTATCTCCGCATAAAGCTCGGCCACCGAACCGATGCACTTCTCCTCGGCTCCGTCCTCCGTTCTCCATACAGGCAGCGGCGTACCCCAGTAGCGGCTGCGGGAAAGATTCCAGTCCTGCAGATTCTCCAGCCATTTCCCGAAACGTCCGCTGCCGGTGGAAGCGGGCTTCCAGGTAATGGTCCTGTTCAGCTCGATCATACGGTCCTGTACTGCCGTGGTACGGATAAACCAAGAATCAAGAGGATAATACAGCACCGGCTTGTCGGTTCTCCAGCAGTGGGGATAGCTGTGAACATGTTTCTCTATCTTGAAAGCCTTGTTCTGTCCTTTGAGCATCACGCAGATATCCACGTCTATCGTCGGGGTCTCGGGCGTAGCCTCGGGGTCATAGGCATTCTTGACGAAGCGGCCTGCAAATTCCCTGTACTGCTCCACATCGACACGCTCACGGACGAACTCCGGATCGAGATCCTCGATGCGGTACATCTTGCCATGGCGGTCCACCTGCGCCTGCATCACTCCGGCGGCATCACGGACCATGAGGGCAGGGATACCGTTCAGGCGGGCAACCTTGGCATCGTCCGCTCCGAAAGTCGGAGCGATATGCACGATACCGGTAGTACCCTCGTCAGTAGTCACATAATCACCGGTGATGACACGGAACGCTCCCTCATCGGGGCGTATCCACGGGATGAGCTGCTCATAGCGGATGCCGGCCAGCTCTGAGCCCTTGTAGACACCGTCCAGTACCTCGAATGGTATCTTTCCTCCGAAATGATTGCCGACAAGTACTTTGGCTACGACATACACTCCGCTCTGACCGGTGTAGGGGTTGGAGGAGCGCACCAGGACATAGTCGATATCGGGGCCCACGCAAAGCGCGGTATTGGAAGGCAGGGTCCATGGCGTGGTCGTCCAGGCTATGAGATAAAGTGGATCGTTACCGGCCTTCCGGAAGAAAGGCTCGGACACTTCGTCCCTGACAGCCTTGAACTGCACCACCGCCGTCGTGTCCTTGACATCACGGTAACAGCCGGGCTGGTTCAGCTCATGGGAACTCAGGCCGGTACCTGCGGCGGGCGAATAAGGCTGTATCGAGTAGCCCTTGTACAGAAGTCCCTTCTTGTATATCTCCTTCAGCAGATACCATAGAGTCTCTATATATCTGTTGTCATATGTAATATAAGCATTGTCAGTATCCACCCAGTAACCTACGCGCTCGGTAAGATTGACCCATTCCCTGGTGTACTTCATGACCTCACGGCGGCAGATGGAGTTGTACTCCGCCACGGATATCTTCTTGCCGATGTCATCCTTGGTGATGCCGAGCATCTTCTCGACACCCAGTTCCACGGGCAGACCGTGGGTGTCCCATCCGGCCTTACGTCCGACATGATATCCTGACTGGGTCTTGTAACGGCATATCACATCCTTGATGGAACGGGCCATCACATGATGGATGCCGGGCATGCCGTTTGCCGAAGGGGGACCCTCAAAGAACACAAACTCGGGAGCACCCTCCCTCATCTCCAATGTCTTGTGAAACACATCCTGTTTCTTCCAGTTCTCCAGAACCTCGGCTGAAAGACCTGTAAGGTCCAATCCTTTATACTCTTTGAACATATTCTGAATTTTAAGGGGCAAAGATAGCAATTTTTACTATATTCGCGTGCTATGAACTACCTGGACTTTATTCTTATCGCCATAGCCGTCATCGCCGTGATAAAAGGCCTCAGGGACGGCTTTGTAAGACAGGCCGGCAGCATCGCCGGACTCTTTTTAGGAATCTTCCTGGCCGGCAGATTCTCGGCCATGCTCTCGCAATGGCTCCACCAGTGGGTCAACGCTCCGGAGAATATCGTCAAGATCATCTCCTTCATCCTCATAATCATCGTCGTGTGCCTGTGCATGCATCTGCTTGGGAGGCTTTTGGAGAAGATTCTGAAAATCGTCATGTTGGGATGGCTCAACCGTATCCTCGGCATGGCCATCTCGCTCTTCGCCGCAGTTCTGATCGCAGGAGTACTGCTCTCGGTCATCGACTATGTCAACGAGTCCTGGTTCACGCTCATCAGCCAGGATACGCTGAACTCATCCAAAGGCGTACAGATCGTATCATCCGTATCCGACGCCGTATTTCCTTACATCCGGGACCTTTTCTCAGCATAATTGCGGTTTTTTCAACCACTTCCGTAAAAACTTCATGTCTTTTGTCAAAAGTGGTAACGGAATATGGATTATTTTTCCATACTTTGCATCCGTAAAGGACAAGAAGATGGAGAATGAGAGTTTGAGAGAGAGAATCGGCCTCACGGCGGAGTCCATGCTGCCGCCGATACCGCCGGGAAAGATAAGACTGTACAAAGCCGCCGCAGTCATGGCGCTGCTGCTGTCATCGCTTTCTGTAATCCCGGTATTCTGATCACACGAAAAAACAAGGAGGGAAGGATGAAGCGGGAGATCAATATTAGACAACACGACAGAAGCGACTGCGCGGCCGCCTGCGTAGCGTCAGTATGCGCGTACTACGGGCTGATGCTGCCCATGATAAGAATAAGGGAAGCCTGCGGTACGGATACAGGCGGAACCACCATGCAGGGTATCATAGACGCGTGCGGGAAAGTCGGGCTCGACGCTGTAGGACTGAAAGCCAGGAAAAAAGATGTGAATGAACTTGCCGGCATCACAAAACCGGTGATCCTCCATCTGGAGAAAAAGACAGGATGGCTGCACTTCGTAGTTCTCTACGGCATGGACGGACAGTACGCCCGCATCATGGACCCTGAGGACGGCCGCATGCACAGAATCAACCTGAAAGACATAGAGGAAGAATGGAGCGGCTACATAGTGGCCGTCACTCCGTCTCCCGAATTCCGCAAAGGAGACAGACGCACCGACATCAAGGCAAGATTCAAGGAAATACTCACCTACTACAGGAAAGAGCTATTGCTCGTTCTCGGCGGCTCCATAGCATTCATTGCGGCCACATTGAGCACTTCTGTATTCTTGCAGAAAATCATCGACCGCACCATACCGTCAGGCAACCGCACATCATTGCTTCTGACCGGCGGAGTCATGCTCCTGCTCGCGGTTTTGGGATGGCTGATCTCCTACATGCAGTCCGTCATCACCATAAGGACCAGCCTGAAAATAGACTGCCGCCTCGTCACCGGCTACTACCGCAAGCTGTTCTCCCTGCCGGTATCCTTTTTCGACACCATGAGCAGCGGTGAGCTCAATGCGAGAATATCGGATGCATACAGGATACGCTCTTTCATCACCGAAAGACTGATGCTCATGGCCGTAAGCGTCATCACGCTGGCCATAACCGCCACCGTGCTGATGACATTCTACTGGAAACTGACCCTGATCACACTGGCCTTCATCCCGATATTCATACTGATATATGTCATCTCGGACAAAGTCAACCGAAAGCTCAACCGCAGCATCATAGAGGAGAATGCAAAGTTTGAACAAAGCGGTATCGAATGGCTGTCCTCGGCACGGGCCGTCCGCTACTCAGACGCAGCCAAGGAAGCCTCGCGCATACTCGAAGGCAAGTATCTCAACCTTGCAGGTGCCCTGTACAAAGGCGGCGTGTTCTCATCCCTCACAGCCTCCACATCCGACTTTGCCGGCAAGCTCATCAGCATAGTGACCGTCATCGCAGGAGCCTTTTTCGTCCTGCGCTCCGAGCTTACGGTCGGAGAACTGGTTTCGTTTTTCTCCCTCGCATCTCTTTTCAGCTCCCCGATAATCATGCTCATAGAGAGTAACAGGGAGATAGCCGAGGCACGCATATCGGCCGAGAGGATATTCGACATACTTGACCTTGAGTCAGAAGACGCACAGGCAAGCCTCAACTACACTCCTTCCGCCAAAGACCCGATAGAAGTGAAAGGACTGAACTTTTCCTTTCCGGGCAGGGAGCGCCTCATCGTAAATCTGTCCTTTTCCATACAGCCCGGCAGGATAAACCTCATCAAGGGGTGCAACGGAAGCGGCAAGAGCACCTTGGCCGCCCTTCTGATGAGGGGCTATGCTCCTGAGGGCGGCAGCATACTCTGCGGAGGAGTGGACATACAGGCCATTCCACTCGGGACATGGAGACGGTTCGCTGCAATCGTGCCGCAGAAGCCGGAGATATTCGACGGAACCATACTCGACAACATAATAATGGGAGACCGGGACTACGATCTCAAAGCGGTGGCCGCCGCCTGCGCCATGGCCGGAATGAACGGCATGCAGGAGTCCCTGCCGGGAGGACTGCTGACACCTACAGGAGAACGGGCCTGCAGGCTTTCAGGCGGCGAGAAGCAGAAGATATCCATTGCCCGCGCACTGTACCGCAAGCCGGGCATGCTCATTCTCGACGAGGCATCAACCCATCTCGACGCCTCCGCCCGGGCAAAAATAGCCGGAACAATAAGGCTCCTGAGAGAACGGGGCGTGACCATAGTTATCATCTCGCATGAAGACGATGCCGAAAGCATCGCCGACAACATAATAGACATATCTGAAAAGAATGCGCATTCACAGGCGTAAGCTGCGGCGCCTTTTATCCGCGGCATCACTAAAATCTTATGTTATGGAACGAATTATTAATGGGTATGCAGGGTTTGAATATGTAAGTTCCGACCTTAGTGTTACAATCAGGGGAGGCGCCGGCCTCTGGGGGAAAATCATCAAGTTCTTCTCCAGAAACGCTGATCAGTTCTTCCTCGGCTTCATCGAAGGATGGACCGGCCAGGAAATTATCAGTTCTATTGTCAGATAAAACCAAAGCATCGTCATTATGGAAAGATTCAACACTTTGGACAGATTCCAGGCCTGTACCGTAATAGGCGGGGCAACCACAACCGAAGGGCGCGTCGCCCGTATGCTCGGCCGCCTTGTAGGAGCAGCGCTCAGAGCATTGTACGACACTCTGAGGAATATCGGCAAACCACAGACTGCCAGCGCTTTCTAACATTACAATCTCTCACTTCAGGTCTGTCCGGGCACTCCGGGCAGACCTGTTTCAAGCATTATGAGCACTAAAGTAATCCTGACACTCGTACTCCTGCTGCTTGCACCGCTGTACGCGCATGCACAGACAGCGTGGAGTCTGGAGAGATGCATTGAGCACGCCTGCAGTCACAGCATATCCGTGCGGCAACGCCGCATAGATGTCTCCAGGCGCGAGGCGGAGCTGCTGCAGGACAAGCTCGGATTCATCCCGGGGATAAATGCGGATATAGGGCACAACCTGAGCTGGGGCAGATCCGTAGATCTGCAGAATCTTGAGATCATCCACAACCGGCTGTCCCAAAGCACAAGCATGAGCATCACCGCTTCCGCCTATGTCCTGGACGGGCTCTCAAAGCTGTATGCCCTGCGCGGCAGCAGAATAAGCCTTGACATATCCCGTCTTGAAGTCGAGCGGGAAAAGGACATCATCTCCCTGTCCGTCACAAAAAGCTACCTGCAGGTCATGCTCTCGCATGAAGTTCTCGAGGCGGCAAGAGAAAGCGCACACAGCACCTCCGTACAGAGAGACAGGATAAGACTTCTCGTCGAGAGCGGGGCCCGTCCGTACAGCGACCTGCTGGATATGGAATCGCAGCTGGCCTCAGAAGAGGTCACCGCAGTCGAGGCGGAGAACCGGTTCAAGGCCGACCTTCTGAATCTACGGCAGCTCATGAGCCTTGACGGCAGCGAGGACTTTCTGATAGAGATTCCTGACATAGAGCATATAGTCGGGGAGTATGCTCCCGAGAATGCGGATGAGGTATTCGCCGCCGCGCAGGCAATGCCCGTGATAAGAAGCGCAGTCCTGGCCGTGGATAAGGGAGAGATGGAACTCCGCAGCGCCAAAGGGCAGCTATTCCCCAAGATATCCGTCTCCGCAGGATACGGTACATTCTACAGTTCACCGTCCGCATCCCCCGGTAGCGGCACAGCTCCGTTCTTCAGACAGATCCATGACAATATCAACCCGTCACTCAGCATCGGACTGAGCATACCGATCTTCAACAGCTGGAGCGCCGTAAGCGGAATCCGCGAGGCGGAACTGAACCGCCGCAGCCTTGAGCTGCAGCTCGAAAGCACCCGTCAGAGTCTCTACAAGGACATCCAGAACGCTGTCCTTGAGGCCGCCTCATGTTTCAGAAAGATGCAGGCAGCCCGCATCCATCTGTCATCCAAAGAAGAGAGCATGAGATATGTGGAAGAGAAATACGGGGCCGGAGTACTCAACAGCACTGACTACGCTGTAGCCAAGACCGACCTGTTCAAGGCCAGATCCGAATACCTGAGGGCAAAATACCAGTTCGTATTCCAGGCCAGGATCGTGGATTTCTATAAAGGCATACCGTTTTCACTATAAGTAAGGCATATATTATGAACAGAAAAAAGAACAGCAGGAAAAGAAAATGGGCCGTCGCCGGCTTGGCCGCAGTCTCGGTGACGGCAATACTGTGCCTGCTCGGCAAAGACAAGGGCGAGCCCGTCACCGTAGGCCGCCCGGTAAGAGGGGACATAGTGGAAGTCATTCCGGCCAACGGCAGGATACGCCCGGTCACAGAAGTGGTGATAAGTCCGGACATATCCGGAGAGATTGTCCTGCTGACCGTAAAGGAGGGCGACCATGTCGGCAAAGGAGATCTGATACTCAGAATCAAAGAGGATATTTACCGGTCCTTGAGGGACAGAGCCGAGGCCGCGCTCAATGCCGCCAAAGCCCAGTTGAGGCTGCAGGAGGCTGCCTTTGCAAAAGCCGAGCAGGAATATCTGCGAAACGAGAGACTTTTCGGACAGGAAGTCATATCGCTCCAGGAATACCAGACATCAAGAGCCGAATATCTTTCGGCAGGGGAGCAGATGAATGCGGCGGGATACAATGTGGAGAGCGCTGCGGCATCTCTGAAGGAAGCAGATGAGAATCTGGCCAAAACGGCGATATACTCTCCTATTGACGGTATCGTATCAAGCCTCAACATAGAAAAGGGAGAGAGAGTTGTCGGAACATCCCAGATGGCCGGCACGGAAATGCTGAGAATAGCGGATTTCGATGTGATGGAAGTGGTGGTCGACATCAACGAGAACGACATCATGCGCATAAGTCACGGCGACACGGCGTCCATAGAAGTGGACGCTTACCCAGGACGCACCTTCACCGGAGTAGTCACCCGGATCGCCAGTTCGGCCAGAAATATCTCCGGAGGGATAGCTGCTGCAGCGGATGTGACAGGCTTCGATGTCAGGGTCCGCATACTTCCGGAATCATACCGCGACATAGCAGAAACAGCCTCCATACCGTTCAGGCCAGGCATGTCCGCATCAGTGGAGATTGTCACAGACCAGCGGTACGGCGTCCTCGTCATCCCATTGCAGTCCGTCACCTCCGATGAACGCGTATTCCTATATGACGAAGCCACTTCCACGGCCAAATCCGTAAAGATAAGCACCGGCATTCAGGACCTCCAGAACATCGAAGTCACCGGAGGTCTGTCGGATTCTTCGCCGGTAATCACGGGACCTTACGGCACTGTCAGCAAAATTCTCGAGGACGGCATGAAAATTAGCGCTATATTTGCAGACAATACCTGACATCATGAACTGCCGCATACTGCTTATTGAGACTGCCACCGATGTATGCTCGGCGGCGCTTACAGACGGAGAGCGCGTCATAGCCGCGCAGTGTATAACCGAACCGAGACGACAGGCATCCGACCTCGCTCCGGCAATAAAAGAAGTGCTCACACAGGCCTCCATCACCGCAAAGGAGCTCGCCGCCGTAGCCGTAAGCTCCGGACCAGGCTCCTATACCGGACTGAGAGTCGGTGTATCCACCGCCAAAGGCATCTGCCTGGGGGCAGGCATTCCGCTCATCGCCGTCGACACCCTGTCCGTCCTCGCCCGCAAGACTGCCGGAAAGCCGGAGGTTCAGGACGCCCTCATCATCCCTATGATAGACGCAAGAAGGATGGAAGTGTATACAGCCTTGTTCGGTCCTGACGGGAAGAGACTGTCCGACATCAAGGCCGTAATACTGGAACCTGACACATTCGCATCCGAGTTCAGCAGTCATTCCAGAATAATATTCACCGGCGACGGTGCAGCCAAATACGAAAACATCCTGCCGGAAGCATTCCGCAGCAGGGCCGTATTCCTTCCCTCGCATCCTGACGCGGCTGACATGGCTGTTCCGGCTTTCGCCGCATTAAAAGAAAAAAGATTCGAAGACACCGCGTACTTCGAACCTTTCTATCTTAAAGAATTCATTGCAGCCGACCCGTCAAGGAAAATCGAGGCCGTACTGCATCCGAAAAATCTATAGCAGCCTGTTGACCTCCGCACTTAGGCTGTTCATGTCGAACATGTCCCTGGCAGTGATTTCTCCATCCCTTGATATCACATACATGGCCGGCAGGCGCTGCACATTGTACAGTACGGATGATGTTCCTGCCTGATCGCAGACACTTATCCACGGCAACTGCTGCTCCCTGACCTGCATGGCCCATGCCGCCTTATCGGCTGTCAGCGCCACCTGATACACCTCTAAACCTGAATCATGGCACCGCTCATACAGTCCCTTGAGAGCCGTATTGTACATGCGCTGTTCCGGATCGGACGAGTCCCAGAACAGAAGTACCACAACCTGCCCCTTCAACGAAGACAGTGACTGCGTCCGGCCGTTGATATCACCGAGTGATATCTCGGGAAAATCCATCTCTCCGGCGTCAGCCATGAGCCTGTCCATCTCCATGAGCCTGAGTCTCGTCTCTATATCATCTGCCACGGCTGCCAGATAAGGAGATGATGGATATACGGTCATCAATGAATCATACGCTCTTTTCATGACTACCGCATCCATAGCCTCATCAAATATACGCTGCCCCTCAGGCGTCTCCTGATACAGCACCGGCACGACCGTCATTGAATATGGATTGGACAGAATATACCTCAAAGCCTCCTGCTTGCGGGCCACATACAGTGCCCCGAGCTCTCTGCGGGCCTTCAGCTCCCCGGCTCCGTCTCCTGAAGACGACTTTTCCGAAATCACCGCGGACAAAGAATCAAACGCTTCGTTGAATGCTCTCACCGCACTGTCCACCTGCCCAAGAAGCACCGATTCCGGAGAACCTTCCACGCTCACCTCCGCACCGCTGTTCCAGCCACACGATACGGACACCCTGTCTCCCGCCTTGAGCAGCAGCGGCACATCCGGACCATGGCCGCAAGCGATATATACGAATTCCGGAGAACCGGGCACTACCGGAACATCCGTCTCAGCCTTTCCGGAGATGAGCCACAGAGTGTCCAGCACCTCCAGCCGGTTGACCGCCAGCCTGGAGACTACTGCCATACTGCTGTCCGGAGCCCCGTCCACACTCAGCGATACTCCGGCGGCATCCTTGTCCGAACATGAGGCCGCAGCCATACAGAACAAGGCAGCTACCGGAGCCAACTTCCGCAAACACCTACAGTTCAGCATACTTCGAGGCAATGGCGGCTGCCGTCTCCTTGAAGCGTTCGGGAGTCAGCTCCAGTTTCTTATTCTTGAAGTCGAGGTCACCCTCACTGTCCATCGGTACCAGATGAATGTGCGCGTGAGGAACCTCCATGCCAAGCACGGCCACTCCTACCCTCTTGCAGGGCACGGCAGCCTTAACGGCCATCGCTACCTTACGGGCAAAGAGCATAAGCTCGGCATACAGCTCACTGTCCAAATCGAAAAGATAATCCACCTCTTTCTTCGGAATGACCAGAGTGTGTCCGGCCTTCAGAGGATTGATATCTAAAAACGCATAGCAATGCTCCGTCTCGGCCACCTTGTATGAAGGTATCTCTCCGTTGACTATTTTTGTAAAGACAGATGCCATACCTTTCCGCTATAATGAGATATCCAGAATTTCAAACTTGAGAACCCCGGAAGGCACCTTTACCTCCACGACATCCCCTTTTTTCTTGCCCATAAGGGCTTTTCCTATGGGCGTACCGGCCGCCAACTTTCCCTCCCGGAAGTTTGCCTCGCTCTCTCCCACCAATGTGTACTGCACAGTGGTATTGTTGAGCAGGTTTCTGAGAGTCACCTTGGTAAGCATCTGCACATGGTCCGTGTTGATCTTCGACTCATCGATGACCCTTGCATTGGCTACCAGATTCTCGAGCTTGGAGATCCTGAGTTCCAGCAGCCCCTGGGCTTCCTTGGCTGCATCATACTCCGCGTTCTCAGACAGGTCGCCTTTATCTCTTGCCTCCGCTATCTGTCTGGAGATAACGGGACGCTGGCTGACGGCCTCGGCCAGCTCGGCCTTGAGCTTTTCAAGGCCTTCCGATGTAACATAATGGATGTCAGACATATTTAATCTTACTTGAGTTCAAAAAATACAAAAAAGAATCCCGCGCATCTCAGTACGGGACCCTTTCTTGTGCAAAGATACTATAAATTTTCTCTTTTCTCCAAATATTTCGGATGGAGTATTTCGGAATAGATCACCATGTCACGGGCATTGAAACGCCGTTTCGCGCGCGGCGCAGCATCCTGTATATGCGAAGTGTCGGAAACTGATGGAGCCGCTTCCATCCGAGCCTCCGGCCGGAGAGCGGACGGTTCTTCTGCAGACCGTACTTCCTCTTTCCCGGAAAGTCGTTCAACCTCTACCGGCTCCGGACTCCGCATCTCATCCCGATATTCTTCCCACACAGGATCCTGTGCTTCGTCATGATGCTCCACATGTCTCTTTCTGCGGTTCTCCAACAACGGAGGCAGCACAAACACCAGTACTGCAACTATGATACCAAGCCAATCCATACTGCAAATGTAACAATTTTCACCACCTGCCCAACATCGAAGCGACAACTCTTTGAGTTATCCAAAAGTGATACGGCTTCAGAAACGGTAGCCGATACCTGCTCAATGCAGGAAAATTGGCCTCCAAATGTACAGGACACAATTTAATTACATTCTGCAAAAACATATAATCCGCATTGCCGCCTATATACAGAAATTTTTCCCGTCCTGCAGCAGTCGCATCCGTGAGAGGTATGCAATGACAATCCGCCAAATGGCTTATGTTCTGCACCGAACCAAAACATTCCCCGCCGACACACTGCCCTCGTAACGGACCTTGGGCGAAAAAGAGGACGAGGGCTCTTACTGTGCCTGTACCCGATATGGGAAAAACAGATGGCGGACATAAGGAGAAGAACCGATGAGATAAAAACCAGCAGCTGACTTTTCATGGCATCAACAGGAAGCGAGCATATGCCTGGCGGTAAGGGAGTCACGGGTCATCTGCGAGCGAAGCTCCCCTACAGACGGGAAGCAGCGTTCATCACGGATACGGCCGACAAAGTCTATCCGGATATCGAGACCATAGATATCGTCATGGAAATCGAATATATGCGTCTCGATAGTGCGGGCATTGCCCTTGTCCACCGTCGGACGGGTACCTATATTGCACATCCCGCCGAAACGCTGCCCGAGCACCTCTACACCTACCGCATAGACTCCGTCAGCCGGAACGACCTTGAGCGGCTCGTAAAGCTGCATGTTGGCCGTAGGGAAGCCAAGGGTACGGCCGAGCATGTTGCCGGACACCACAACCCCATGCAGGGTATAACGGTAGCCGAGCATCTGGCCGGCACTGCATACATCACCGGCGGCAAGCAGATTGCGTATCTGAGTGGAGCTGACCTTGCGGTCATCGCAGTGCACCTCCTCCACTATCCTTGTCCTAAGCCCCACACCGGCGGCAATCGCGGCCAGTTCCTCCCGCGAAGCGGTGGAGGAACGGCCGAGCCTGTGGTCATAGCCGATGATGAGGGTATCCACGCGGAAACGGTCCACGAGATACTCCCTCATGAACTCCGTAGTGCTCAACTGGCTGAAATCCCTCGTAAATGGAATCACATGAATCTGGTCTATACCGAAAGCACGGATCAGCGCCTTTTTCTCATCGATAGTGTTGAGCAGACGGAACGACGACGCGTCCTGCTGCAGCACATTGCGCGGATGCGGCCAGAATGTAACGACAGCACTCTCCTCGCCCTCCTCCCGGGCCGTGTCCTTCAGCACCTGAAGCACGGCCCGGTGGCCGGCATGCACTCCGTCGAAGAAACCAGTGGCCGCTACAACCATCTCACTAACTCTAAGTCCTGACGGTGCGGCAGGAGGTCATTCTTTGCAAACACGCGCACGGTAAGGTAATATGCGCCAGTAGCCGTCGGTACGAGATGACATACATACCGCGCCGTGCCGTCGCCTCCCGACTCATAGTCGAAAGTAAAGCACTTACGGACATGATAGACACCCTTGCGGTCCTGTTCGGCCCACACGAGCTCGACTCCTATGTCATGAGGGTTGATGTCACCGATGAAAAGCTCCAGACGGAACACCCTCTCCTTGCCGAGCATCAGCTGGTCGTTGGAGTCGGTCGGGCGCACATAGTCCTTTATCTCTATATGCTGCCAGCTGTGGCGGATATTCTTCTTCCAGAATGCTATCTCCTTAGCCACCGCGCAGTCATCGGCATTGAGTCTGAGCGTCCTCTGATACAGCGGCATATAGTACTTGTCGAGATAGTCGTTGAGCATCCTGTTGGTGGTGAAGTTGGAAGCCACCCGCGCGATGGTATTCTTGATGTACTTGATCCACTGCGACGGTATCCCGCTTTTCTTGTCACGGTTCTCATAGAAGCCCGGAGCAATCTCATTCTCTATGATATTGTAGATAGTAGCCGCATCCAGCTCGTCCTGGAAGTTCTGGTCCTCATAGGTACGCTCCATGGGCAGGGCCCAGCCTGCATCTTTCTTATAACCCTCTATCCACCAACCGTCAAGCACGGAGAAATGCATCACACCGTTCATCGCGGCCTTCTCACCGGAAGTTCCGGAAGCCTCGAGGGGCCTCGTGGGAGTATTCATCCACACATCGACACCCTGCACCAGAGCCTTCGCCAGGTTCATATCGTAATTGGGCACGAACACTATCTTGCCTATGAACTGAGGCATCTTGGATATGTCCACAATCCTCTTGATGAGGTCCTGACCGGCTTTGTCGGCGGGATGGGCCTTGCCGGCGAAGACGAACTGAACCGGATGCTCCGGATTGTTGACGATGGCACTGAGACGGTCTATATCGCGGAACAGAAGATGCGCCCTCTTATAGGTGGCGAACCGCCTTGCGAAACCTATCGTCAGCACATCACTACGCAGTGTGTCCCTGATAGTCACTATCTGATGAGGCGAGTAGTGGCTGGATATATCGGTATTGGATATACGCTTCCTTACCACCTCTATCATTCTCGAGCGGAGTTCGTTGCGCACATCCCATATCACCTTGTCATCGACACCGTATATGCCTTCGAAGCACTTCCTGTCATACTTGTGAGTTGCGAACTCGGGACCGAAAGCCGCAGCATGTATCCTCTTCCACTGCGGAGCGGTCCATGTCGGATAATGCACTCCGTTGGTCACATAGCCGATATGCAGCTCTTCAGGCAGATATCCCGGCCACAGACCGCCGAGTATCTGCTGGCTGACCTTTCCGTGCATCCAGCTCACGCCGTTGACCTCCTGGGAAAGATTGCAGGCCAGGTTGCTCATGGAGAACTTCTCGTTGCGGTCGGCAGGATTGATCTTGCCAAGAGCCATCATGGTCTCCCAGTCTATCTTCATGCGCTGGGGATAATGATTGAGATATGTCCTGAGCATGTCCTCGCTGAAAGCATCGTGACCTGCCGGCACGGGCGTATGCGTGGTGAAGAGCGAGGAGCAACGGACAAGCTCCAGGGCTTCGGAGAACGAAAGGTTCCCGGCCACATACTCGCGCAGTCTCTCAAGTCCTATGAATGCCGCATGTCCCTCGTTGCAATGATAGATATCGCACTCTATGCCGAGAGTACGCAGCGCGCGTATACCTCCGATACCGAGAAGGAGCTCCTGCTTGAGACGGTTCTCCCAGTCACCTCCGTAAAGGTGATGCGTGATCTGACGGTCCTCCGGCAAGTTGTCCTCAAAGTCCGTGTCGAGCAGATACAGTTCGGTACGGCCTACATCCACCCTCCATATCCTCGCACGCACAGTCCGGCCTGGAAAGACAATCGACACCATCTTCCAGTTGCCATTGTCGTCCCTGACAGGCATGGCGGGTATCTTGAAGAAATCCTGCGGCTCATAATCCGCCACCTGATCTCCCTGTGCCGTAAGTCTCTGGCTGAAATAGCCGTAACGGTAAAGCAGACCTACTCCCGTCATCCTAACCTTCATATCGCTGGATTCCTTGAGATAGTCTCCTGCCAGGATTCCCAGACCTCCTGAATATATCTTAAGAGAGGTATCCAGACCGTACTCCATGCTGAAATACGCGATTGACGGAGACTTGCGGTCCTTCTTCCCGTCCATGTACTCATTGAATATAGCGTAGACGGCATCCATCCGGGCTATGAAGTCGGCATCACCCTCGAGCCTGCGGTAATCATCGAGTGTAAGACGGTCGAGCAGGGCTATGGGGTTGCGCTCGCATCTGCGCCACAGCTCCGGATCGATGCTCATGAACAGGTCCATCGCCTCCTGGTTCCAGCACCACCAAAGGTTCTTGGATATGACATCCAGAGCCCTGAGCCTTTCCGGTATATCCCTCGTAACCAGCACACGGCTCCACGAAGGACGGTTGACCTCAAAGCGATGGTAGTTCTGCACCTGATCCTCCTTGTAATCGGGGAAAGCTCCCATAATATCCACGAGCCTTTCAAGAGCAAGCGAATACGCCTGCTTATAATAGAAGATATTGTGTTTCCAAAGCGCTATCTCGGAGACTTCCACGGCGTTGTCCTTGTAATGGAGCACAGTGTCGGCAGGCAGCTCCGTCATCTCCATCACGGCCTTGAGGACATTGTCCACCACCTGTTCGTAATTGGTGTCATTGCGCTGGACGACAGTTATGGACGGATGGGCCGCGTTGTAGTGGCTGCGCACCCACAGCCCGAATCCTGAAAGGGTGGTCGTAACAGTCGGCACACCGAAAGCCAACGATTCCAGAGGCGTATATCCCCATGGCTCATAGTACGACGGGAAAAGAGTCATGTCCATCGCCAGAAGCAGATCGTAATACTGCTTCCCGATGATTCCGTCATTGCCATTGAGATACGATGGAACGAATATCGCCTTCACCTTACTGCCGGCGCGGTTGGTCAGTCCAAGAGCCTTCATACGGCTGAGTATGATGTCACTGCCAGGCTCATTGAGGCAGTGAGTGGTCTGGCACTGATATCCGGAACCGTTACCGGCCAGCTTGGCTGCCAAATCCTTGTCAGGTCCGTTATGTCCGGCCGGCACCATGATGAACGCAACTATGGTCCTGCCGCTGTAACCGGAGTTGTTGAGCCTTCCGAGCACATCGAGAAATATGTCTATACCCTTGTTCTTATATTCATAACGGCCGCTTATGCCGAGGATAAACGCATCGGAGCAGTCCTCTCCGCACATGGCTCCGGCCAGGTTGAGCAGGACCTTCCTGCCCTCAGCCACAGCCTCCGGCAGTCTTTCCTTGGACGGGACGATACCGTTGTCAAAGCCGTTGGGAGTGATGAGGTCTACTTTCTTTCCAAGAAGCCTCTCGCACTCTGTTGCGGTGATGTCGCTCACGGTGGTGAACACATCGGCATTGACGGCGGCGCAACGCTCCAGGGAATGCTTGGCCATCACATTGTAGTAACGGGCCTTCTCATCGGCGTTGCAGTTGCCGAGCGACTCGTACAGAGGGACATTGTTGCAGGCCAGGCAACGGCCCACCACAGTGGCATGGGTAGTGAAGATAGTCGCCACATGTGCCTTGACGCTCTTCAGATACAGAATGCCGGCTC
Organism: Candidatus Coprenecus pullistercoris; assembly: GCA_019116965.1. Lineage (GTDB taxonomy): Bacteria > Bacteroidota > Bacteroidia > Bacteroidales > UBA932 > Coprenecus > Coprenecus pullistercoris. The sequence continues at coordinate 9,833 of DXAT01000074.1, read as the reverse complement.
CTGTCATCCACTCGTGGAAATGAGCGACTACCTTGTGATGCGGCTGGAGATTGAAGCGCACGAAGCTCTCAATCACCTTTCCGGCCGCATAACCGAACAGGGCTGACTCTATAAAGTCCCACTGGCCGGACAGCGAATCCAGCTTGAATTTCTCCCACAGGGAAGTGAATATCTCGTTCTTCTTGGGAATGAACTGCGAGAAATCCACCAGCACGGCTATGGGATTGCCGGGAATATTCCAGCGGCCGACCCTGAGTCTGAGGCCCTCCTCCGCCGCGGCAATGCGCCATGTGCGGAACAATATGGGATCCTCGGTAAACTCAGGATTCTGGGCGGTATCCATCCATACATCCGGGCCTATGTGTATATGATTGTTCTTTAATTCTTTAGAAAGGTTCAGGGACTTGGAAGCGAGCACGGTATGGATTCCTCCCACCTTATTGCAGACTTCCCAGCTTGCCTCGAACAGATAGTCGGGCATCACTACTTTTTCAGTACTCATATATGCGTTGTGTATTGATATCTGCGTTAGTCTTGTTTCAGCCTGCCGTCCACTCTCAGGATAAAGTCACTGAGCACATTCATATAGTTGATGAACGCCTCGTAAGGAGAGTCGTACGGATTGAAGTAATTATGCACCGCTCCGTCCGAGAAGAACTTCGTGCACATATAGTAGAAATGGTCGCTTTCCTGCAGCTTCAGAAAGTCCTTGCTCAATGCCGGATCCTCAGCAGCTATCACTTTGTCCGTCAAAGCATAGAGCTTTGAAGAAGCCTCGTTCTGAAGTTCGTTGCCGAGCCATGCGGTGGTGTCTCTCTCCTCATCGGCCCACGAGATCGGGAAAGGCACATTGAGGGGAGCCACGGGATTGTGCTTCTTAACCGCCTGCGACGGAGTGCAGAACTCGAAGTCCGTATGCTCAAGCACGGTTCCTGGAAGAGCACGGAAGAAATCAAATATACCGGTGGACGCACTCTGATGCTCGCCGAATGTCTCGTAATCCATGAAGAGGTTGATTATCTCTCCGTCTTTTATGGCATCATTGAGCCATGAGATATATTTGCCGGTGTCCACGGGCCACTTGTCCCACGAACGGTCCGAGAAACGGAAAGCGATATCGTCACTGAGGGAAAAATTGCGGAGCAGAAGCCTGAGCTTAGGATTGGCCGCATTGGTATACACATAGTTGGGAGACTTCCAGCCAAGGATGTGCTTGGCTCCCTCGGTCAGCATGCAGGTATATCCCATCCTGGCCACAGCGGCCCCTATCTCATCGGAGTAGATCAGCTCGGTGTTGCGGAAGCACTTGGGCTTCTTGCCGAAATGCTTGGCGATGAGGGCCGAGTGCTGCTTGACCTGCTTCTCGAACTCAGTCATCGAGAACAGGGAGGACAAGGTATGGGAGTATGTCTCCGCGATGAACTCGACACAGCCCGTATCGGCCAGGGCCTTGAAACTGTCCAGCACCTCCGGGGCGTATGCCTCGAACTGCTCCATAACGGAGCCGGAAATGGAAAAGGCCACCTTGAATTTCTTGCCGCAGGCCGCAATGACATCGAGCAGCAACCTGTTCATGGGAAGATAGCACCTGTCCGCCACGCGGCGCACAATAGTACGGTTCGCGAAATCATCGTAATAGTGATGGTCGTTTCCTATATCGAAGAAACGGTACTGCCTCAGCCTGTCCGGCTGATGGACCTGAAAATATATACAGATTGAGGGTTTTGTTTCCATATTGCGTGTTTTTAATCTATTGTTGACAAATATATCTCCTTGATTTTCTTGGCGGCGTTGTTCCATTTGAGAGTGTTGACCTCATCCAGACCGCAGCGCGACGCCATGGCTCCGAGAGCAGGATACCTCAAGAGGCCGTAGATGGCGTCAGCCATGGCATCGATGTCCCAGAAATCCACCTTGATGGAGTGCCTGAGCACCTCCGCCACACCGGACTGCTTCGAGATGATGGTCGGCACACCTGTCCTCATGGCCTCCAGGGGCGATATGCCGAACGGTTCCGAGACAGACGGCATCACATATACATCAGACATCGCGAACATGCGCTGCACATCGGCACCTCTGAGGAAGCCCGTAAAATGGAATCTGTCGGATATGCCGAGCTTGGCCACGCGGCGGATGGAGCGGTTGAGCAGGTCTCCGCTGCCGGCCATGACAAAACGAACATTCTTGTAATACCTAAGCACCTTATTGGCAGCCTCTATAAAATATTCGGGACCTTTCTGGAAAGTAATCCTGCCGAGAAATGTCACCACTTTTTCCGGCACTCCCCGGTGCACTTCCAGATCACTGCGTCCGCTGAAGTCCACGGCATTGTGCACGGTTATCACCTTGTCAGGAGATATGCCGTAACGGTTTATCACAATATTGCGGGTAAGATTGCTGACGGTGATGACCCTGTCGGCCGCCTCCATACCCATCCTCTCGATGCCGTAGACCTGGGTGTTGATATTCTCACCGCTGCGGTCAAACTCCGTGGCATGCACATGAATCACCAGAGGTTTGCCCGTGAGCCGCTTTGCGGCGATACCTGCCGGATATGTAAGCCAGTCATGGGCATGTATCACATCGAACTGATTCTGCATGGCGATAGTTCCGCCCACAAGCGCGTAGCGTGCCACCTCCTCCATGAGATTGGAGCCGTATTTACCTGAGAACCTGTATTTCTGCTTGAAGTTGACCTTGAACTCCCCGGCCTGGACATGACGGTCTTTCTCCACCATCTCCGTAAAGTCCTCAGGAGAGACATACGGCACCATGTTGGTTCCTATTCTGAGGAAATTGATCCGCTCCAGGAAGTCCATCGAGCTGCACTTGATATCGGCAGCCTCCACATCGCTGGCATTGATTATACGGGCCACTCTGCCGTCTTCGTCTCCAGAGGCCGAAGGCATGACGAAAAGGACATCCACCCCGTTGTTGGCCAGTCCCCGAACCATACCGTAGCAGGCGGTTCCGAGACCGCCGGCGATATGAGGGGGAAACTCCCATCCGAACATTAAGACTCTCATAGCTTCTCCTTTTTATATTTGTTGATAAGATATTCCGAACGCAGAAGAGACGCCGTGGCCACCGCGCTGGATATGGCTCCATGAGGATTGTGCGGAGGATCCCCGTCGTAAAGCTCGCAGATACTTCCCACTCCGTGACGCTCTATATCTTCCTCGAATGCTCCGACAAGCTCCGTGGCCCTTCTGACAAACATCTCCCCGTAAAGTCTGAACATGGCCTCGATATAGAATGTCAGCAGCCACACCCTTGTAGATCCCTGATGGTAGGCATGGTCCCTCTGATCCTGATTTCCGTCATACACTCCCTTGTACAGGGGATTCTTCGGAGCAAGGGTCCGTATGCCGCGGGATGTAAGCAGCTCCTTCTTGACGGACTCCATCACCATTCCCCTGACTTCCTCCGTCAAAGGCGAATAGTCGAGGCTGCAGGCGAATATCTGATTGGGACGGGTGTACACATTCTGTCCGTTCTCATCCACATAGTCCGCTAAATGACGGCGCTCCTCACACCAGAAGACATTGTAGAAATTAGCGTCAATCTTATCCTTGACCGACTGGAGCTGATATATGAGGCGCGTGTCTTTCCCGTACTTTGTCTCCATATCTATCATATAGCTGACCGCATTGTACCAGAAAGCATTGGTCTCCACCTGGTACCCTGACCTTTCGGTGACCGGACTGCCCTCGCTGTCATAGGCGTTCATCCACGACATGGCCACTCCGTTCATCCTGACCCAAAGCAGGCCGTTGTCATCCAGACGCACTCCCATACGGGAACCGTCCAGGAAACTTCTGATGACGGCACTCAGTCTGTCCCTGTACTTCAGCCATACGCCCTGAGCATCACCTGTAAATGCCGCATACTGCTGTACGGCCCAGATAAGCCAGAGAGCCGCGTCGGCCTGCTTCGAACCGCGCTGTATCTGCTGGCCGTAGACCTTGAACGCGCTCTCCATGACCTCCTCGTACACCGTTGTGTCCCCGTCGGCGAAAAGTGTCAGGCCGGGAAGAGCGATCATGGTCTCCCTCAGTCCCTTTCCCATCCATGTATATCCGCTGTATATCTCCTTGAGCCCCCGGCCGCCGCCGACTATGAACTGCTTGGCAGCGCGCTGAAGGCAGTCCTCGTAGCTCTGCAGCGATATTCTTTTAGCCGCCTCGCGGGTAAATACTCCGGCAAGTCCCTTCGGAGCGACAGGAGAAGTTGACACGGACACGACCACAGACTCACCTTTCTTTATGGGAAGTTCGAAATATCCCGGAGTGTACAGGTCCTCCTGATACAGGAAGCCCCTTCTTTTCTCCTCGAGATACTCTATGTTGTAGTACCAGTCCGGGCTGTGAAAATATCCGTTGCCCTTATTGATCTGGATATTGACCGAGGGGAATCCGTCGTAAAGTCTGAATGCGGCCCCGCCGTCCACTTCCGCATATCCCCTCTCCGCATCCTCGTTGGCATGAGTAAGGGAATGTATCTCTCTGAACGCCAAGAACGGTCTCAGGCGCAGTATCGTGGCAGAATGAGCGTCGAGCAGGGTATATTTTATAAGAAGCTGCTCCTTGTTGTGCAGGAAAAGCATTGCCTTGCTGAAAAGTATGCCGCCCACACGGTATGTGGTCACCGGATATTTGTCGAACTCGAAGTCCACTATGTACTTGTGACCGCGCGGCTCGTAATTGTTCTTGCCGTAGCAGTGGATTCCGAGATTGAAATCACGGTCATGCTGTATCAGTGTCTCGTCCAGGGAGGACAGAAGCACATACCTCCTGTTCTCGAAGTTCCTTACCGGAAGTACAAACAGGCCATGATACTTCCGTGTATTGCAGCCGACAATGGTAGTGTTGAGATAACCTCCGGTCTTATTGGTGGCGAGGACTTCCCTGACCAGGGAATATTCCAGGTTCACCAATTCCGCTTTGTCAAATTTAAGATACGACATATATGGTTTAGTTAATGTCTTTTCAAGACCATGGCCGACCGGCTGGGAAGATACAGCTGAAGCAAGTCACAGTCTTTTTCCCTCACTGTAAAATGGGCGACACTCCCGTCATTGCGCCCGAAGCCTCCGAAAAGAGGGTCGTCCGTATCCAGTATCTGAGTGTACTTGCCGGCAGGCGCCGGGAACCGGAAATCCGTTACGGATGACACAGGATGGAAATTGAATGCAAAGATAAAACATCCACGGCCAAAAATCAAAACTTTTTGAGCCTCATCCACATAAAGGCTGACCGGACGCTCGGACAGGATAGCACTGCCGCCGAAAAGATGTATCATGGCCCTGTCGAACTGCCACAGCTGGCCGTAACGCAGGTCAGGGTTATCCGCCAGCGACCACTGCCGGCGGGCGTAAAAGTAAGACCAGCCGTTGCCCTCCCGGGGAAAGTCTATCCACTCGGGATGGCCGAACTCATTGCCCATGAAATTGAGATAGCCGTCACCAGCCGTCGCGATGGTCACGAGACGGATCATCTTGTGCAGGGCCATGCCCCTGTCCACCGTCAGGCTTTGGGAACCTTTGTTCATGGCCGTATACATCTCCTTGTCCATCAGACGGAATATTATCGTCTTATCCCCCACCAGAGCCTGATCATGGCACTCGGCGTAACTGACCGTCCGCTCGTCTTTCCGCTTATTGGTCAGCTCGTAGTATATCTCGCCCATACTCCAGTCCTCGTCCCTGCGCTCCTTGATCCACTTGATCCAATGATCGGCTATGCCCATGCTCAGCCGGAAATCAAAGCCGATGCCGCCGTCCCTGAACGGAGCCGCCAGACCTGGCATACCGCTCACATCCTCGGCTATTGTCACGGCCTTGGGATTGATCTCCTTTACAAGAATATTGGCCAGCCCCAGATAAGTCAGGGCATCCTCGTCCTGATTACCGTCGAAATAGCACGAATAATCCGTAAAGTCCTTGCCGAGACCGTGGTCAAGATATATCATGCTGGTCACCCCGTCAAAACGGAAGCCGTCGATATGATATTCCTCCATCCAGAACTTGATATTCGAGAGCAGGAAACGGACCGTGGCCGGATTGCCGTAGTTCAGACACCTCGAGCCCCAGGCCGGATGCCTGCCCCTCGCCCCGCCGTGACAATACATATAGTCCGTTCCGTCCAGCATACCGATTCCCTCCGTCGCATTGTCCACGGCATGGGAGTGGACGATATCCATCACCACTGCGATGCCCATACCGTGCGCCTCGTCCACCAAGGCCTTGAACTCCTCCGGAGTACCGAAGCGCGAGCTGAGGGCGAAGAACCCCGACACCTGATAGCCGAACGAGCCGTAATAAGGATGCTCCTGCAGGGCCATCAGCTGCAGAGTGTTGTAGCCCAAAGCGCGTATCCTCGGAAGCACATTGAGCCGGAACTCATCGAACGAAGCCACCTTCTCCTGCTCGGAGCACATCCCGATATGAGCCTCGTAGATAAGAGGATACCTGTTATGCGGAATAAAATCCGGATGCTTCCAGCGGTATTTTTTCCGCGGAAGCCAGACCTGGGCCGAGAATATCTTCGTATCCGGATCCTGGACACAGCGGACGGCATAGGCCGGAATCCTCTCGCCCGAGCCGCCGGGCCATTCCACTATCCATTTGAACAAAGTGCCGTGCGGCACCTCACGCGCCGGCAGGCGAAGCTCCCAGTTACCGCCGCCGATACTTCTGAGACGGTAACGCTCATCCTTCCGCCATCCGTTCAATTCTCCTACGAGATAGACCGCCCCGGCATTTGGAGCCCACTCCCGGAACACCACGCAGTCATGCTCCAGGTGCACGCCGTAGTACAGATGGTTGTTCGCCGCTTCGGACAGGGGCCTGCCGTATCCGGCCAGTTCCTGCCTGGCCGTCACTATCCGACGACAGCGTCTGTCAACCCACTCCCTGTATGGAGCCAGATATGTATCAGCGTCGTAAATCATAGGTCGCGAAGATTACTGTTCATCCAAAATCCTGCCGATACTCTCCTCGCTCTCCTTGAGCATCTTCCGGCAATATGTAAGCAGACCTGCCGCCTCCTTGACCTTGGCCGGGATATCTCCTACCGCCGTCTTCGGGTCCTCGATCTCAGCGACTATCTTCTCAAGACGCCCGAGCGCATCCTCATATTTCAGATTTTCCATATTTGCAACAGTTTTGAAATAAAACTCTGCAAGTTACAGAAAAATTCAGACAAAACCAATACAGAATACCTATTGCCCTTTAATTGATGTCGACGGAGCTGACGAGACAGCGGACAGTTCCGTCACGAAGTAGCAGGTCGACGCTGTCTCCGGGCGTAAGGGCAGCGGCAGTCTCCACCGGGCGGCCTGCGCGCAGCACATAGGCGCTGCCCTCCCTCAGCGCAGCCACCGGATCTCCCTTGCGGACACGCAGCTCGAGCATGTCCAGCCTGCCGGATTCTGCCTTCAGACGCAGGACAACCCCGCTCCTAACCCTCATCCACAAGACATTGAGCCCGTTCTGTTCATTACCGGAACGCAGCGCCGCACCTTTTTTCATACGCATCCGGAGCATATCCATCCGGCTTCGCTCCAGACGGCAGCGCATGGCCGTCCCGGACTGGAGCCGACGGCCCGTCTGCTCCTGCCGCAGACGAAGATTCTCCATCCTCAATGCGACGGACGAGCGCAGCCGGTCCGAAAGCGCGGTCAGGGAAGCGTCCTCCGCCACGAAAGCATCTACTATGAAATCAGCCAGGGCTGTGGGAGTCTTGAGCGACCTCGCTGCGACCATATCGCAGATATGTCTGTCCCGCTCGTGCCCGACAGCCACCATCACAGGCAACGGGAAAGTGGCGATGCTGACCGCCAGTTCATAATCGTCGAAGCAGACCAAGTCGGCCACGGCGCCTCCACCGCGCAGCAGCAGCACCGCATCGTACCGTGCCCCCTCAGCCAGGTCGTCCAGCACGCTGTTCAACGCATCCATGATACCGGCCGGAGCCGCTGCGCCCTGCATAGGTGCCGGATACAGCTTCGTATAAAAGCGGAAACCATAGCCGTTGTCGTAAAGATGGTTCATAAAATCCCCGTAACCGGCAGCTGTTTCAGAAGTTATCAACGCAAATCTTCTTGGCAGTCCCGGCATGGGCAGGGAGCCGTTACGGTCCAGCAGTCCCTCCCGCGTAAGCCTTTCCAAAGTCCGCTGCCGGGCCAGTTCCACCTCTCCGAGAGTGAAAGCAGGATCTATGTCCTCGATGCTCAGACTCATGCCGTAAAGTTCCGAATACTGCACCCTGACCTGGACCAGAACCGTCATGCCGGCCTCCAGCCTGCGGCCGGTACCCTGATGGAAGGCCGCCTCGACCAGCGGACGCCTCGAGCGCCATATTACGGCCGAAACCTTCGCGCTGAACACATCCCGTCCTGAGCCTTTCTCCACCAATTCCATATAACAGTGCCCGTTGGCGTGCACCCTCAGCTCGTGTATCTCCGCCTTCACCCACACCGGCGACGGCAAAGCCGTGGCGACCGCTCCTTTCACTCCCTGCAACAGCCGGCTCAACGAAACATACTCACGCATAGACTGACCATTTTACGATTTTGCCAACAAATTTAGTACAAATACATGACTTTACGGCAACTTTTTGTACTTTTGCCGTTTTAAAAAAGCAGTATGATTATAAAGACAGCCATCTTCAAGGGAAGCAGCACAAAAGTGGAGCAGAAGCCGGCCTTCAAGGCACCGGAATATGCTTTCATCGGCCGTTCCAATGTAGGCAAGTCTTCGCTGATCAACATGCTGTGCGGACGGAAGGACCTCGCCAAGACCTCCTCGATGCCCGGAAAGACCATACTTGTCAACCATTTCCTCATCAATGACAGATGGTATCTTGTCGACCTGCCGGGATATGGATTCGCCAAGGCATCGAAAAAAGCGCAGGCCACTCTGAAAGCCATGATCGAGGACTACATAAGCCACTCCGAAGAACTGGCGATGCTGTTCATCCTGCTGGACTCAAGGCATCCGCTGATGGAGATAGACCGCAGTTTCATATCCGCGGTGGCCGGAGCAGACATACCGTTCACCATCGTGCTCACCAAATGCGACAAACTGTCCAAGACAGCCCTGGACAGCAGCATGAAGGCCATAAGAGCGGAGATAGACCCGATAAAGGCCGGCACGGACATCATCCCCACCTCTTCGGACAAACGGTCCGGAAAAGACGAGCTCATAGCTGTCATCGAGGACAATATGAAAAGCATAAACAATCAACACAAGTAATACTGAAACACTGACACAATATGAAACACACCACCAACCACACCCATGGAATCAAGATCTTCTCCTGCAGAGGATCGCGCTATCTCGCCGAGAAAATCGCAAAGTCGCTCGGCCTCGATCTCGGAGACTCGGTAGTCACCGACTTCAGTGACGGTGAGTTCCAGCCCGCATTCAACGAATCCGTCCGCGGAACCACCACATTCATCGTACAGTCCACATTTCCCCCGCTGGACAACCTTTTCGAGCTCCTGCTCATGATCGACGCAGCCCGCAGGGCTTCCGCCTATAAGGTCATCGCGGTCATCCCCTATTTCGGATGGGCGCGTCAGGACCGCAAGGACCGTCCCAGAGTTTCCATCGGAGCCAAGTTGGTCGCCAACCTGCTCGTAGCCGCAGGATGCGACAGGGTGATCACCACCGACCTCCACGCAGACCAGATCCAGGGATTCTTCGACTTTCCCGTGGACCATATATATGCCAGCAGTATTTTCCTGCCCTACCTCAGGGACATGAAGCTGGACAACCTCTCCATCGCAGCTCCCGACATGGGAGGGGCCAAGAGAGCCAACAACTACTC
>DXAT01000073.1 GCA_019116965.1 Candidatus Coprenecus pullistercoris | reverse complement strand
CAATCATACTACTTTCTTGAACATAGTTACAAAAAGTTTGTAAAGACACTTCTTCATCTACATCTGTTCCTACATTTAGCATGGGATAGTAATATTGTGGTATTCCTACTTGATTGGCTAAATAATGCATGAATAGCTTGTCTGATTGAGATAGTTCGTTATCTTTCATTAAATCAAAATAAGAACATACAGCCTTTATCATTAAAGGTCGTAGATCTATATTTTTCTTAGCTTGATTAATCAGCTTTATTGCATTAATGGCTGCTTTTGATTTATCCATTGTAAAACTTGAGCTTTAATGTCACGGCTATTATTTACAGGAAGAAAAATAAAAAATATTGTATTAGGTATTGTTAATGTCGGATTAATTGTACTATATTCGTTTTTAATATGAGTTACTACTTCCAATATCAGTTCCTCGTATGAATTTGCTTTATTATCAAAAATGACAAGCATTGGATATACTAAGTGCATATTATATTTGCGCGCTTCCATTGCCATGTTAATCATAGGATTATCCCTCCATGCATCAATAATTGCGGGAATTCTGCTACCTAAGGCTAAATGTTCATATTGGTTATCCATTGCAATGAAATTGCGATTTAGATAATCATCAGAAAGAGCCCTGTCAATATTATCAAAAATCTTTTTTAAAGATTCCTTGTATCCTGACATATAAAATTTAGCTTCTCCAAATAGCATAAAAATTGTACCTGCGTTTTCATGCATCAAATAAGAGTCGTAGCCTTTTGTTTCTGCATTCTCCAAAGCAGAGAACATATATCCTCTCGCTATGGCCTTGTCAGCATGATAGTAATGTTGAAGGATAAGATGTAATAAGACCTCTCCTTGAAATCCACAAGCGAGTTGATTAGAAAGCGGAGCCGTAGGATTATATTTCAATTTACTCAGCAATGCTCTAATTTGAAGATTATCTAATTGTGTCAGTTCTATTTCATTGTCATTATATGCGTATTCAACTATACCATTATAAATTAATTGTGCAATATCATTATTTGTCCCATTTTGTTTGAAGCAATCGTCATGCTGTGTTGAAATATGAACACGAGGTATGTGTGTCCCATTTACATCAATAGGGAGATGATATTGCATTACTATAGCACTTTGAATTAAACTCTTGAGGCTTTTGCGCATAACTTCATAATTCAAATGGTTAAATTTTTCTTAACAGACCTATCACTTTATATATTTCCGAGTATGCCTTCAATTCCTTTGGTGACTCTTTGCACAATTGATACAATTTTTCGGAATTCACCATTGCCCGTTCTAAATCACCATTCTCTGTCAGATATTTGTAAAGGTTGACTCGTATAAAATATCTTTTTGTCTTTTCATACCCCGGCATGTATTTTTGCAATTCAGGGAGCAGTTGTTCGTAACTCTCATATCGCCTGTAAACTACGGTAGGCAGGAAATGAAGCAAGAACCAAAATTCTGTGCAGGGATTCGTTTCTACAAACATCACTCTCCCGGCATATTTCTTTGCATGGTACTTTTTCTTTGCCTGTTGATATAACTGCATTTCAGAAGGATACTGAAACAGTCTGTCCATATCAAACAAGCATACGACATAATCATATTGTCTGTTCAGATAGGATTCGACCAGTTTCAGAATATGATTGACATCGCTGTGCTGAGGGAAATCCGGTGCGACCTTGAAGGGATAGCGGCACGCGATCCTCAAAGAGTCAAAATAGAACCATTCTGTATCCCCTTCGCCTATGATTGCGATACTTTTTGTTACTGTCCTTCCCATGTCATTGGTCATTTAAGTTGATATATTGACTGCCAAGGAACGGCAACTTTACTAATTTCCCTTGTTTGTAGGCATTGTAAGGGGAAAGATTTTTATGCAGTCCCAAAGATGATAGGCGGACTATTTGGGTCTCGCCAAGTTCGTTTTTGTCAGTAAACCATATCGTGTCACGGCGAATGAAATCTTCGTTAAGCAGATTGATATCATGCGTTGTCAGGAGCATTTGGGACGGCCTGTCGCTGTTCGCTAAAAATACTTTTAGGAAATAAGCCAGCAGTTCGTAATGGATGCTTGTTTCCACTTCATCAATAAGGACAAACCGATCAGTCTTTAACAAGAAATTCAGAATCACCGCCATTCCCAAAAATCTCATTGTACCATTGGATTCGTATTCTTCAGACAAATCATATACTCTATCGCCGGCCTTATGCTTGAAAGTCAGCTCCGCATTTGTGATTTTGCCCCTTCTTAGCATTTCTGCTTTTGCCTCTTTATCAATAGGCGCATCCTGAATGAGTTGTTCCAATTCAGGAGTTATCAACTCTTCTTCTTCGTGCAGCACCACGTCTTCTATGTTGAAATCGGATGCTTTCAGGAAGTTTAAAATGAATTTCTTCAAATCGCCAGTTTCGTCTTTGTCCAGTCGCGCCTTGACATACCTCGAAAGCAGCATGCCGGGAGCCAATATGTCTTTTATATGCTTGGCAAAGTAATCGTAAACGTCATTCAGTTTTGTCCGTTCCACATTACTTTTGCCGAATGCGGCAAGTACACTGCAATTATTGATTGTATTCCCGGAAATTACTTCTTGGCTCTTCCGTGACATTTTCAGATTTGAGCCAAAGTCTATGATAGTGGAATCTGTTGCGGCATCATAGCTGCGGTTATATAGTCTGGTAGGGCGAATGGAATCATAAACAACCAATGTCTCGGAATAAATATGTTTTGCATCCAATTCAAAACTAAGGACATACTTAGATCGGCCGATATAGAATACCATCGACATCCTGGTTGTTTCATTCCTGGAAGTGTCGTCCAACATGAAAGGAACTACTCCGGTTTTCTCATTTCGGTCTTTAGGCATTCTTAAAACCAGCATTCTGAAGAACTCGATGGCATTTAATACATTTGTTTTACCGGAAGCATTGGCACCATATATGATTCCTACTTTCAGCAGCCTGACCCCTTCTTTAACCTCATACGAATATTCATCAGACATAAAAGTGTCTGTCGTAGGTTCAAAACAGATTTTTTGAGCCGATTTAATGGAAAAAAAGTTTTCGACCGAGAAGTTCGCTATCATATTTATTGTTTTTTACATTTTTTAACTGCAAAGATACAAACAAAATAACTACCGCAAAATATAATTTAAAATATTGTAATAAAATTACGAATATACTAATTAAAACACAAATTCCAAGCATTATGTGTTGTAGGAGTCATATTGGTGTGACCTTCCCTGAATTCGGTTGTCACTTTTAGAGCGGTTAAACTAATATACTTTACATATTCACTGACTGGGTTTACAGTCGGTGTTTTTACCTCTAAAAGTCTTTACAGAATCACTGTTTTCGTTTACAGTGTGTGCCTTTGACCGGCCGGGTGTGTTCAGGTGCCGCGGCCGTACCGCTGACAGTCTGTAATAGAGCGTTTGTGGTATCCGGCCATAAAACAAATTGTTACGCTGTTATGCGGATAACAGACTGAACAGTGCGCCTGGACATGTATTCTCTTAAATGCGCCTTAGAAGCGTTGTGGCAAGGGCTGTCTGCGGTCAGCACATTTTCTCCATTACGAGTCTGTAATCGGACAATCCGTGTATAATATTGATAAATAACATTATATGCAAAAGAGTGGATAACAGACAAGCGGCAACACTCCTCTGTCTGTAAATCGCACACCTGATGTAAGTTTCTATGTAATAGAAAGAGACGCGAAACAGAGGCTGAACAGACTGTGCTGTCAGAAATTTAAGTAAATTTAAATTCAGTTCCTTTCAGCAACAGTGTTTAATGCATTGAGCAATCACAGCACATTTTTGCTTTTTCTAAAAAGCATTTCCAAAAATTCTCCAAAGTTTACGGCTCTGCCACCAGCTTCTCATCAGTCCCGTCCTCTTCGCCATGTAGCGGGTACTGCAGAGTCCGAGAAGGCCTGTTCGGGAGCTGGCGGTCGGCGAGGAAGATGTGGTAGAGGGTCTGTTCGAGGGATTCGAGAGTGCGCTGGCGGACTGAGGCGGGCTTGAGGCTGCACTCCCAGATGACTATGGTGTGCCAGCCGAGGCGGGCGAGGGCCTGATAGTCACGGTGATCACGCTCGCGGTTGCGCTCTATCTTCGTGCGCCAGAAGTCCACGTTGGTCTTGGGGAGGCGGAAGTACCGGCAACCTTCGTGGCCGTGCCAGAAGCAGCCGTTGACGAAAATGCAGGTGCGGTACTTGCGCAGGACTATGTCGGGATGGCCGGGCAGACCGCGGTGGTTGAGCCGGTAACGGAAGCCATGTGAATGCAGCCAGCGGCGGACGGTCATCTCGGGCTTGGTATCAGCCGAACGGATGGCCGCCATGTTCTTATGCCGCTGCTGAGGTGATTTAGTATCCATTAATTTTTCTCATTCGTCAAACTTTATTCATATATGATTCTATATCCTGCTTAATTTTGCCCAGTCTGAGAAACTCATCACTGCCCACATCAAGCAATTCATCAGGAACATCTACCGATATGCCTGAAGCTATTTTAAGACGCACGCACATAAGTTTTGATAATTTCAATTGATCTTCAAAAGCCCGTTGAAAAAAAGACACCCCTTTTCCCCCCATAACATCTTGAAGTATCATTGACAATTTGAATCTATAATCAATTGCCCGTTCCATTGTCCTCAACCACACTGAGTCATCAGAAGAGTTTATCATCTTCTGTATATACTGCGCCCTTGCTAAATTATACTGGATAAATGCATTCCACATCATATCTTCATTAATCATCGATGCGGCTCGCTCAAAATCAGCGATTGCCTCATTTAAACATATTTCTACATAATCACACTTATTTAGCCCCCTTTTTTCTCTTATTAAATCAGCTGCGTCTATTGACAGGATATCATAATTTTGCCCTACTCCCAAATAATTCCGCATGGCTGTAACTGATTTATCCAGATACATCAATCCAAGATAATTATAATATACTGTTTTTGAAATAGAGTTCTTCAGCATAGTACCTCTGACATCCATCAGCAAAGCTACTTTTTCTCGTTCCAAATTACCTGATTTATAACACTGATATGCATAGACAGCTCTTAAAAGTTTTACACTTTCCATCATCAATATGCATGATCCCTCACTCATCTGCTCCAGATCCTTAACCATTCTCTCCATGTTCAATAACAATGAGTCAAAACTTTGGATCATACCATTATTAAAACCATCTTCATCAACATCTTCCTGACTTTTTCTCTTAATAATGAATGACAAAAGAACTACTATATCTATTGCCTGCTGAATATTGTCAGCCAGCCTGGCTCCAGAAACAATTGCATGCTTTTCAAACTTTTTCTTAAGATACTCCAGCAAATCATTACTTGCTGTTTCTTTATCCGGAGCATCAAAAGTTCTCAAGAGATAAAATACACTGGTACTATAATTCTCACTCTCCATTACATTGCCATCCATTTTGCTTATTGCATTTACTGCATCTATCGAGATATATGTCTTGACACTTATATGATAAGCTAAAACTGCCACCAACATTGACAATATAGTCACCACAAATGTTATTAGATTATCCAATGTATTATGATCTGCTGAAGCTGATCTAAGGAAGACAACTGTAGCAAATAGCGCCGCCACTATCGAAAGTAAAATCACGGACACATATATCCTCCACAAATTTTTAACTTTCATATTTATATTTTTACAACTTACACTAAATTCCCGTTCAATAAACGGGGTACATATTAAAATGTAAATTTAGTAAAATTTACCTACTGTCGGTAAAGATTTCCTTGAAACAAAATCGACGGTATAATCCGGCCAGGCGGGCCATTATAGGTATAGGAGAGCAAATTTGCGGATAACCATAAAAAATGGCAGCCAGCACATGGTGATGCTCTGTATTACCCTTTAAGAAGACGGGAGTGTGCGGTGTCCGTCTGTGCATGGTGAGCCGTGCACCGTGAAGCGCATACCCATCTACCTATGCCGTCAGACTTGACCATAACTGTCGTGCTGCCGCTGCCATTTACGGCCTGAGCCGGTGCAAGAGAGATCTTATGTCTCCCCTTTACTGAAGTTCCACAGTCCAGTTAAGACTCTGTATCGTATTGTCCAGTTCACGGAGTTCCTTGGAATATCGGTCAAGTTCCTTGCGGAAATCCGAGACATCCACTGTCCTGACATACCTTATCTCGCTCCGGCCGAAGCGGTCCTCCCGCTCGGTCATGTTGTCTGCGATCTCCCGCAAGGCAGAGACACGCATCGTCAGTATATCTCTTCTGGCGATTAGTTCGGTAAGTGTCCCGCTGCCAGCTACTGTATTCATGTTGGTAAAGTTGATGCGATAGATGATATCCTCCAGTTGTTCCAGAATCTCGTCCATCTCCCGACGCAACCCCTCTACACTCTCCGGAGGAGTATCACCCTCCTGAATTTTCGTCGAGGTCTTCAGCCTCTTCTTCAGCTGACTGAATCTCTGCTGTAAATCAGCTCTTAAACTAAGTGCTTCTGCTAATTTCATAATCCTTTTTCTTTTGTTTCACGATGCAAAGAAAGCGCAGGGATATGCCATATCACAGCACAGGAAATATCTTTTCAAAAAAATTTTATACATTTGAACTGCAGAGCAGAATTCCCACCGCCATGTCAGGACTATCAATCCTCAGACCCGATCAGGGCATCCCTGCCCCCACCCTGCTGATGATGTCGGCAGTGGCGGGCCTGACCGTGGCCAACCTCTACTACAACCAGCCGCTGCTCGAGGACATCCGCACCGATTTAGCTTGCAGCGGTACCCTCGCCAACCTCATCACAGTGGTCACCCAGGCCGGATATGCCCTCGGGCTCCTGCTCATCGTCCCCATGGCCGACATGTGGCCCAGGCGCAGGATAGTACTGAGCATCATGAGCTTAGCAGCCATTATGTCAGCAGCCATAGCCGCCTCGCACAGCATCTGGACCGTACTGGCGGCCTCGCTCGGTCTCGGAGTCTGCTCGGTCATCCCCCAGATATTCATCCCGATAGCCGGCCAGTTCTCGGAGCCGGAGCACAAGTCCCGCAACATGGGCTACGTCCTCTCGGGCCTGCTCACCGGCATCCTCGGAGCCCGGGTCATCAGCGGCTATGTAGGCCAATGGGCCGGATGGCGTACGATGTTCATAGCGGCAGCCGTCCTGATGCTGCTCTGCCTGGTCCTCACCCTGAGGATGCTGCCCCGGATGCCGGGTACTTTCAGCGGCACATACGGAAGCCTGATCAAAAGTGTCTGGAAAATATTCGCGACCCATCCCCGCATGCGTCTGTACGCTTTCCGCGGCGCCTGCACCTTCGGCAGCATGATGAGCATCTGGGCCTGCATGGCCTTCCACCTGGCCGGAGAGCCGTTCCACGCCGGCAGCCGCACCGTAGGCCTGCTCGGACTCTGCGGAGTGGTCGGCGCCATAGCGGCCAGCGGTATTGGCAGATATGTCCCGCGCCTCGGTATCAGACGGATGACCGCCATCGGAGCCATCCTCCAGCTCGCGGCCTGGGCCTCCGCTGCTACCCTCGGCCACACCTACGCCGGCATCATCGCCGCCATCATCCTCCTCGAGCTCGGGGCCCAGTTCATGCAGCTGAGCAACCAGAGCGGCTGTCTGCAGGCCGTCCCCGATGCCTCGAACCGGGCCAATACCATCTTCATGACATCCCTCTTCCTCGGCGGCAGCCTCGCTACCCTGCTCTCTGGCATCAGCTGGCGGCTCGCAGGCTGGACCGGCGTCTGCATCACCGGAGTCATCTTCTCCGCAACAGCCCTCTGTACGGTCTTCTGCAAAAATCAGACATTGCCTAAATGCACATAACGGATCCCGCACTCCCGCGCAATCTCCTCCGCCATCCGCAGAGTCCCTATCGGCGTAGGCGGTACCTCCCGCATCCTGTACTGCGGAAAGAACCTCGAAAAATGCAGCGGCGCCCCGGCAAACCCGTTGTCCACTAACCAGCGGCACATCTCCCGCAGCATCCCCGGTTCATCGTTCACCCCGGGAATCAGCAGATTGGTAATCTCGAGCCACACCCCCGCATTCCGCATCTTCTCCAAAGTCCTCAGCACCGGAGCCAGCGAGGCCCGGCTCACCCTCCGGTAGATATCGTCGGAAAATGACTTCAGGTCGATATTCGCCGCATCGAGATACGGCAGCAGGTCCTCCAGCGGCCATTCATTGACATATCCGGCCGAAACTAAGATATTCAGCAGCCCCGCCTCCCGGCACGTCCGGGCGCAGTCCACGGTGTACTCCATCCAGGTCAGCGGCTCAGTATAGGTGTAGGCGACTATCCGGCAGGAAGTCCTCCGGGCCAGCTCCGGCAGCATCCCCGGGACAATGAAACTGCTCTCCACCTCCTCGGGACGCACCTGGGAAATGCTCCAGTTCTGGCAGTTGCGGCAGGAAAGGTTGCAGCCTGCGGCAGCGAGCGACAGGCAAATCTCCCCCGGATGAAAATGCAGCAGCGGCTTCTTCTCGACGGGGTCCACATGCAAGGCGCAGACCCGTCCGTAGGCCAGCGACACGAGCCTTCCGTCCCGGACCTCCCGGCTGCGGCAGAGCCCCCGGCGCCCCTCGTTCAGACGGCAGCGGTGCGGGCAGAGCGTACATGTCACGCTCCCGTCCGTCCCGGCCTCACAGTACCGGGCCTCCACCTCATCTAAGCGGTCACTGCTCATCGAACACCTCCGCCTGATAGACATAAAGGTCCGCATCCTTCCACCCGTTCCAGCCGATTCCGGCCTTGTCCCGGGCACAGTGCCCTAAGAACTCCTCCTTGGTCCAGCCGGTCTCGTCCGCCACCTGCGGCAGGAAGGTCCCGCTGCGGCCGTCCTTGACCATCAGTACCCCGTCCCGCCCGAGCACTATCTCGTCCGGCGAGGATATCTGCCTCAACGGAGACAGTACGGATATCTCGATATGCACCTGTTCCAGTTCCTCCATAGTCAGCGGTCTGAACCTGTCATCCTCGAATGCCGCAGCCCTGGCCATCTCCGCAACAGTCTTATACAACGGTCTGACACCCACTATATTGCCGATACATCCGCGTAGCCGCCCATGCAGATGCAGGGTAACGAACGCCCCGCACTCCGCCTTTAGCGTCTGAGTCAGCTGAGTGTCGGACGGCAGCCAGTATTTACCCTCAAAAGCCGTCTCAATACTCCGCCGGGCCGTCTCCAGCAGCACCTCCCGTTCCTCGGAAGTCAGGGAGAATCCCCCCGAGGCTCCGGTATTCTTTTCCGCCTCTTCCTTATACACCACTGAAAACGCATGATACCCCACCACCTCGCTCTTGTCCCCGTAGACCGCCGCATCACCGGAGTTGCGGTAATCCAGATGCCTGATCTCCAAGTCTTCCCGTCCCTCCATCATCATCAGCAGGGCCGCAATGGGCAGCTGACCGCAGGCACTTGTCGCCAGATTCGGCACCTTCGCGCGGGCATTGTCCAGCAGAACATCCAGGAAGCGGTCCACCGATCCGGAAGCAATGGCCTCGCCGGTAGCCCCATCCACCCTGCAGGCATCCTCGTAAGAAGGATAATGGGAAAAATCGCTGCTGATCACAAAAAGATTGTCCTCATTCATATAGGGCCCGAGCACCCGGGCAATCCTCCGCAGCTCCCCGCCGTCGACCGAGCCTATTATTATAGGTACAATGGAAGGAACCTCCCGCAGTCTCTCCTGCAGGAAGGGCAACTGCACCTCTATGCAGTGCTCCCGAACATGCGCATTGTGGAAATCCCGGAAAATGGAATCCGCCCCGATGAGCTCGAAGCCCGCCTCCGTATCCACCCTCAACCGTCCTAAAGGGGTCTCATACCAGTCGCACTCCACATCCACAGAAACTCCCCGGAAAGCCTCCCTGTGACTCGGGCCTATTATGAATATTCTGTCATATTCGGCTGTCGGGGAAATACCGGCATAGGCCTCAGCAGCTACAGCTCCTGAGAAAACATACCCTGCATGCGGGACAATCACCGCCTGCACACACCCTGCCGGACGCGCCTCAGCACTGTTGAGAAACCCATCGACCACTGTTCTCAATGTGTCCGCATCTGCCGGATAAAACTGGCCGGCCACTGCGGGATAATGTATATTGGCCATGACACTAAGTATTACAATTAACAGTCCTGTCATATTATCTGTTCAAAGATACGGATTTCCGCACTATGTTGTCTTTTTAAAAACTTATTTTTCGCAAAACACAAATTGGCGATCAAAGAGGCACAAGCCTCTATATCACAAAAACTTGAACAATTTATAAAAAATAAAAATTTTATAAACTTCAAAACATCAATGTCTTTTACGGAAGTGGTTTTTTTGTTCCGACACAAGCTTCTACTTTTGCCTCCGAAGCCGTCCCTGGCAGATGTGAGCATTTTACCAACAAACAACAATAAAATGAGACACACTTATTCAAACACTGTCAGGGTTTTATCCCTGCTTGCACTTACAGCCGGGCTCACTGCCTGCGAGACACAGAACTGCACCGAATGCATTGAAGAGGAGAGACAGCCGTCCACACTGACGCTATCCCTTGACGCCGCCACAGTAAAAAGCACAGATACTCCTGTCGATGCGGAGGACAATGCCATCAACACAGTAGATGTATTCATATTCACCGGAGGCGAAGAGTCATCACCGGGATACGGACTGCTTGACACATACTGCCGGTTCGAGGGTACGGACATAATGGAGATACGGACAACCACCGGGCCTAAGAAGATCTGCGCTATAGTCAATGCGAAAAGCCAGGACCTCGGAAGCATAACCGCTCTCAGCCAGCTTAAGGAGACAGTGGCTTCTTTACAGGACGAGACTTTCGGGAACCTCACAATGTATGGAGAGCAGGACATGATACTTGAAGTGCAGACCAATGCATCAATTACGGTCTCACGACTTATATCCAGAGTAACAGTCAGCTCTGTCAGGACCAGATTTGCAGGTACGCCTTACGAGGGCGTACAGTTGAGCAACTGCAAGGTTTATCTTATCAACGCTCACGCCGACAAGCTGCTGGCCGGCGGAAATGCCACTGCCGAGCCTTTGATCCTCAATCAGGGCAGCCTCGTCCATAGCGATATGGAGAGTCTCGCGCAGCCTGACATGCTTGCTGATGATATCATCGGGACGATAGGCGACGCCGGGTACACCACCAAGCACTACCTGCATTGCTATTCCAACGGAACATCGGATATTCCTGCATCCACAAAATTGGTACTGCAGGCAGATATCAACGGAACCACCTACTATTACCCTATTCCGGTCAATCAGGAGGGCTACGGCCATATCTCTGAAAACGGACATTATGGAATCCAGGCGAACACAGTGTATTCATACGGAATCACAGTGACCAGACCTGGATCGCTCCAGCCCGACATACCGATTGAGCCAGGCACTCTTGAACTCAGCATAGACGTGGCTGAATGGACTGTCATACCGGAGTTCAACAAAGAATTCTAAACTGAAAAGAAGATGAGGCAGATTCTGATCATAACGGCATCGCTCATCCTATGCCTTGTCCAGTCATGTATCTGGGAAGACCGCAGCGGTTGTCCTACTTATCTTAGACTTGATCTGTCGAACATTCCTGATACAATCTCCCATATCAATCTCGCAATAACCGGCAACGGGAATGTTATGACGGACACTGTCATGAGTAAGGATTTCAACCGCAGCTACGAGGTCCGTATCAAACGAGGACACACCAGGATTGCAGCATTCGGCAACACGGACAGAATGACCGGAGACAAAGAAGGACTCCGCATTGAGCGTGGAAACGATGCCGACAATATCTATACTTGCTTTATCTCAGCCGTTTATGATCAGGATCTGTCTTTTGACACATTATATCTGCATAAAAACAACATAGGCCTTCACATCAGGATCTTCGGAGAGGCCTCCGACAGTCTCAACATAACCGTCAAGTCCACTTCGGTGGGCTATGGCCTGGACGGACGGATCCTCACCGGAGAATTTCTTCATCACCCGTCTACCACACACTACACGCCGCCTGAGGGGAAGGCCTATTTTGAATTTTTCTCCAGGATAACGAGACAGAGCGATGAAAGCCTGTCCATCACTGTGTTCTCAACCTCAAGGACACCGGCCGCAGTCATCCTCCTGTCCGGATTTTTAGAGGAAGCGGGGATAGATATGACAGACGAGGATTTGAAAGACCTGTTCCTGACATTGGACCTTTCCGTTCCCCGTCTCACAATCAGCCCCGAAAGCTGGGATGCGACAGATTACACTGAAATACTTATCTGATATGAGACATCTAATCATACTACTTTCCACTCTGATATGCCTGCTGACATCCTGCAATAAAAACAGGGAGACAGTCTCCGGACAGGACGGAGCAGTCAACATCAGACTGCAGGTCATGGAAACGGCGCCGGATGAGTCAGCCGGAAAGGTAAGCGAGACCCTTGTCTCCAGCCTCAACCTGTTCTGCTTTGATCCCGCAGGCAACCTTATCTTCCGCGAATATCTTGCCCGTCCGGGACATGAGACAGCCGTCAGTATTCCCTCCGGTGTCCGCTATACTATCTACGCCATAGCCAACACCGCAGACCTTACCGACCGGACAGAAACCGCCACACGATACGGAATAGAGAACATGCTGTGGACACTGGGTGAGCCCGGACAGGTTATCGGGGAAAACGGAGAAATTCCCATGTCGGGCATGCTCGCAACCGGAACAATAGCCGGCGGAGAGACTCTTTCTGTCCGGCTCACACGCCTGTGCTCCAAATTCAGACTGTTTGTAGACACCTCTGCTCTGAATAAGGATGTCAGTGTTTTCGATATTACGCGCGTATGCATACGCAACATGAACCGCAAGGTGCGTTACTTCCGCCAAAGCGGTGCCAAACTCACATCCGATGTATTCGACACAGGTATAAGCATAACCGGCCGGCAGGACCTTGAGAAACTCTACAACGACGGTCTCGACATTTATATCCCGGAAAATGTTCAGGGTAACCTTCTCAAGGACAACACTGACGAGCAGACGCATGTGCCGCCTTCTCCTTACGACAGATTGTGTACATATGTTGAGTTCACCGTGAGCTACCGCAGTCCTGAACGGTATTCCGACAGCCTGATATACCGATACTATCTTCATGACGGCCGGCAGCTCAACAATTTCGACATAGTACGCAACACCATGTACACATGCCATACCGGATTCTCCGGTGACGGACTCGGAGAGAACTCATGGAGGGTCGATGTCTCAGGCATGAAGGATATGGTCACAGGCATCACCGTCGAGCCTGCGGAGGCATCTTTTTTCCAAAAAGGTCAGAGCAGGCATTTCTACGCTAAAGTAACACCCGCATCAGCCGAGAATAATTCAGTGACATGGAGCTCGAGCGATGAGAATGTCGCCACAGTCTCCGACAACGGGACTGTGACAGCCGTAGGGGACGGGCAATGTACCATAACTGCAACAGCCACTGACGGCAGCCATGTCAGCGGCAGCGCCACTGCCCATGTCTACATTGATTCCAAACTGTTTGAAATTAAAGACTTTCCCGACACACTCTATCCGGGATACAACTCTCCGGTATCAATCCTGTACGATATCTATCCCGAGGCAAGTCCGGTATTCACACTACAGACTGTCTCAGGAGACAGCAGAGGGGCGGAACTGAACCGTAATACCGTCACGGCATACAATCCAGTCGGAAAGCAGGGGTTCATCGGCACATATACCCTAAGAGCCTACGCCAATCAGCTCACCCGCATGCACACATTCAATGTTGACGCCGGAGAAATACGGATTGACAGGATCAACACCAATGCCTATCTCGGAATCAACTCCACATTGGGCCTTGAGACGCTTGCTCCAACGGATGCAACGGTCAGATGGTCCACTGACGACCCTTCGATGGTAACGGTATCACAGGAAGGCAGTATAACTCCACACAAGACAGGCAGATGTAAAGTATACGCTGAATCCGTCACAGGAGCGAAGGACAGTGTCACCCTGACCGTATACGAGCCGTATCTCACATTTATAGATGTAACCATGTACGAAGGAGCGATCTGGGAACTCGTATCAAGTATCCGTCCGATCCCGGCCGACCTTCCCATAGAGTTCTCTGTCATCAGAGGCAGTGAATATGTCTCCATATCCGGCAACAGAATGACAGGCCTCAAGCGCACCGACGGATTCGAAGATGTGGAGATAGAGGCACGCCTGGCAGACTATCCACATGTATATTCAAGAGCCCGCGTCCATGTGCTTCCGGCTGTAAGAGCCTCGCTCAGCGGAGACAACAGGGTCGTCAACACCTACGGTCACAGTTCGGACGGAAGTTCGTGGAACTCTTTCAGGAATTCCTTGCAGCTGGAATTCTCCCATGCTCCCAATGTCTCGATGCGATGGGAGGTGCGGGACAGTTACGGGGCTCTGACCAGTTCAATAACTGTATCGGAAAACGGCATTGTCAATCCTTACTCAGAGGACGCGAACGGAACATATACCATAATCGGCTGGGATCATGCACACCGTTTCCGTACTGATGCGATAACCATAGAAGTGTATCAGCTCCTCGAATACGAGACAGGCCTGGGCTCTTACAGTGTCGCCCAGACCGGAAGCACAGGTCATTACATAGTCACCCTCACGGCACGGTGGAGCGAGGATACCTGGAGTATCCTCAACGGACTTGAACAGAACCTGCTCATGCAGCAGAATCTTGTCACATATCCTTCCGGCTCAGCCACATACCATGGCATAGGCCCACATGGCCGCGCCGCCGCTTACATAAGTGACTACAACACCGGCATAGCAAGAGGCACTCAAGGTATTACGAGCGCTCTGACACCGCTGAGGCCATACAGCTATCTAAGAAAGAGCTTCAACAGCGGAAGCGGCAATGTTCCCGGTATAAACGGTGTATATTACAAATTCACCCCGGCTGTAAATAAAGGACTGGAAGGCTACTTCTTTATCAAACAGAAAAATGAGACCTTCTTCAACAGTCGTGACTACATAGGACAGAACTGATCTACAATGTTCTCTGACGGACCGCCTCGAAAAGCATGAGCGAGGCGGCCACGGAGACATTGAGCGAACCGATGTCACCGCGCATGGGTATCCGCGCCCTAACATCGCATAATGTCAGAACAGAGTCGGAGATACCCTTGCTTTCGGAGCCCATGACGAAAGCCGTGGGCTTCTTCATATCCACATCATAGATCAAACCGTCAGTTTTTTCTGTTGCGGCTATTATCTGGAATCCTCTCTCTTTCAGATAATAAATCGGAATACGCAGGTTCTTGCACTTAGACACACCGATACGCAGCAGGGCACCCGCCGAGGCCTTGACCCCGTCGGCATTGATGGCCGCACCGCCCTTTGCCGGAAGAATGATTCCGCCGGCTCCGGCACACTCGGCACTACGGGCAACGGCACCGAGATTGCGCACATCGCTGACTCCGTCAAGGAGAACGAAAATGGGTGCGGGATCTTTCTGGAAGGCCCTTTCCACCATTTCCTCCAGCGGCATATAGTCGATCTGTGGCAGGTAAGCCACCACACCTTGGTTTTTACCTCCCCGGAAACGGGCGAGCCGCTCTGCCGGCACAAACTGGAAGGGGATGCCGCGGCGTTCAAGTTCTGTAAGGAGCTGACGGAACTGCTGTCCCTCAAGTCCCTGTTTAAGCAGCACTTTCTCTATCTGCCTGCCGGAGAGCACCGCCTCTAAGACGGGATGCATCCCGTAGAGATGATATCCGGTATCTTTTTTCTGTGTATTTTCCATATTGTCGTTTACTGTTCATTTAATTCCATCCATTCTTCCATAGTCCGGTCAAGTGTCCGTTTGAGTTCCAGATACTGCCGTGTAAGAGCATCTATATCCGTATCAGCGGACGGAGCGGCCAGGACCTTCTCCAGTTCCTTCATCTGAGTCTCAAGATCGGCTATCTTCTTCTCGCAGCTTTCGATTCGCTTCTGCTTGCGGCGCAGTTCCTTCTGCTCCTGGAAAGAAAGATTTGAGGCTGTCGGGGACTTAGGAGCCGGCTCCGGCTGTTTTTTCTCATCCTTTGAACTTTTCACCTCCGCCGGCTGTGATGTCCGTTCCAGATCCTGCAGGGTCTCGATCCTGCGCTTCTCGATAAAGTCCTGCACTCCGCCAAGGAACTCCTTGACATGACCGTCCCGGAACTCGTATACCTTGTCCACCAGGCCGTCCAGGAAATCCCTGTCGTGCGATACGATGACCAGAGTCCCGTCATAACGCTGGAGAGCCTGTTTGAGAACATCCTTGGAGCGGATATCCATGTGGTTGGTAGGCTCGTCGAGGGCCAGCAGGTTGTAGGGATGCAGTATCAGCTTGGCCATGGCCAGACGGGACCGCTCGCCGCCGCTGAGCACGGCAACTTTCTTGTCCACATCATTGCCCCTGAACAGGAAGGCACCAAGTATATCCCGCAGTTTTGTCCGGATATCCCCTACCGCCACCTTATCGAGAGTATCGTACACCGTATCGTTACGGTCCAGCACATCCTCTTGATTCTGCGCATAGTATCCGAGAGCCACATTGTACCCGAGAGAGGCCGAGCCGGAAACGGGCCGCAATTCTCCGGTGATATATTTCATCATAGTACTCTTTCCCTCGCCGTTGCGCCCGACGAAAGCCACCTTCTCCCCTCTCTCCACGGTCAGGTCAACGTCGGTGAACACCACCTTATGGCTGCCGGAACCGTCCCTTGGCGGATAGCCTCCGGTCAGGGCCTTGGCCTGAAAGACTATCTGGCCGGAGCGGGGGGCGGGCGGGAATTTGACGCTAAGAGCCGAGTTGTCCTCCTCGTCTATCTCTATGCGCTCTATCTTCTCCAGTTGCTTGATTCGGGACTGCACCTGATTGCTCTTGGTGGGCTTGTAGCGGAAACGCTCGATGAATTCCTCGGTCTTCTCGATCATCCGCTGCTGGTTCTCGTAAGCGGCCCTCTGCTGCTCCATCCGCTCGTGACGCAGCTCCACATACTTTGAGTACGGCACTTTATAATCGTAAATATGTCCGAGAACAATCTCTACCGTTCTGGTTGTAACCCTGTCTAAGAAGCGGCGGTCGTGAGATATGAGCACCACGGAACCGCGATAACCGTACAGATAATCTTCCAACCACTGTATGGACTCTATATCGAGATGGTTGGTAGGCTCGTCGAGCAGCAGGACATCTGGCTTGGTAAGCAGGACCTTTGCCAGCTCCACACGCATATTCCAGCCCTGAGAGAAAGTGCTGCGCTGCCTTCCGAGCTCACTTTTCTTGAAACCAAGACCAACTAATGTCTTCTCGGCCAGTACAGCGGGAGATTCGGACTGAGCCATGGCCAGTTTGTCATTCAACTCATTGAGTTCCTCTATCAGCCGGTGGTAGGCCTGGGACTCGTAGTCGGTCCTCTCGCCTAACTCGCGGCTTATCTCCTCCACCCTCTCGCCCATGGTGAAATGGTCGGCGAATACGGACATGGCGGCCTCTATGACCGTCGTATCCTTTGAATAATTCATAATCTGCGGCAGATAGCCTACGGTCTGCTCCTTGGGTTTCATTATGGAGCCTGATGTCGGATGATCCACACCGGCTATCAGCTTCAGAATCGTACTCTTGCCGGCACCGTTCTTGCCCACTAAGGCTATGTGCTCCCCGTCACTGACATGGAAACTGATGTCGTCCAAGAGGGTGTACCCGCCGAAGGCTACTGTTATGTTATTTATCGATATCATTTATCACTTCCAATTCTTCTTGTTTATCCTTACACAATACTATGGACACTTCGTACAGCAGATACAAAGGCAGTGCCACGACTATCATCGTAAATGCATCTCCTGACGGTGTAATCACGGCCGAGACAGCCAAAGCTGCCACTATCGCATAACGGCGGAACTTCCTGAGCACCACCTTATTGATGATTCCTATTCTGGAAAGCAGCAGGGCCAAGGCCGGCAGTTCGAAGACCACCCCCATAATCAGGTTGAGCTTCAGGAACATCCCGATATACGAGAGCAGCGATATCTGATTGGCCACGGACTCGCTAACCTGATAGGTTCCTAAGAAGCGAAGAGTTAACGGAAACACTACCAGATACCCCACCGCCACGCCCACATAGAACAGCAGCGAGGAAAGTCCGAAAGCCGTCTGCGCGGCATGTTTCTCCCTTTCGTACAGAGCAGGCCTGACAAACAGCCATACCTGCCATATAAGAAGCGGAAGCGCAACTATAACCGCTAACCAGAACGAGATACGCACATGGGTGAAAAACTGTGCAGCAAGATCTATGTTGACCAGTTCCACCCTGAAAGGCTCAAGCGGTCTCAGACCAAGCATTTCCAACAGCGCATCCAGCCATCTGTAGACGAAGAAATCACCTGTGAGCGGAGCCAGAACCACATCGTCGAAAACGAATTCCTTGCACAGAAAAAATGCCGTCATAAGCACAAGAAGAACCGCAAAACTGCGGAATATAACCTTACGCAGCTCGTCTAAATGTTCCCAGAAGGTCATCTCTCCCGCCACGGCACACCTATCCTACTTCTTATCCACGGAACTGTCCTTTACTGAGGAGGAATCCTTCTTAGCTGAGGAATCCGCATTAATGTCCTCCCCGATACCGTTGACTCCATCCTTGAAGCTCTTGACTCCCTTGCCGAAACTCTTCATCAGCTCGGGAATCTTCTTTGCCCCGAACAGCAGCAGCACTATCAGCAGGAGCACTAATATCTCCGTCAGTCCGATGGATCCTAAAAACAAAAGTGTAAGCATATTGTTGTATTATTGTTTATTATCCGGCTGTTCCTTTGCGGCATGTTCCATGTCCGCCTTGCGGAAGACATCCAGGAGTGCGGCAGGGACACGGGTCGGCCGGCGAGTATCGCTGTGGATGAATCCGAGCACCACCGAGCCGTCGCATACTAAGTCGCCATTCTGGTTATAAATGTCCGTAAGCACCTCTATCCGCGCCATCGGCTCCTTCTCCACCCTGGAGACCACCCGGAGCACATCCCCCATCCGGGCCGGAGTATGGTACTTAGCATTGACCGACACCACCGGCATCATGATTCCGTGCTTCTCCAGCTCCATGATCGGCAGCCCGACATCTATCAGAAACTGATGCCGGCCGCATTCGAAGTAGCGGATGTAGTTCGAGTGATGGACTATCCCCATCTGGTCGGTCTCGTAGTAGCGGACCTCTATCTGTGTCTCAGACTGGATAAACATGGCTTCAATTTTTTATCATCTATCCCCTGAGTGCTTCCAAGGTCTTGCGCAGTCCCTCTATCTTGGCGGTCGCATCCGAAAGTTTCTTCCTCTCGTTCTGCACCACAGCCTCCGGGGCGTTCTGCATGAACTTCTCATTGGACAGCTTGGCATTCACTCCCTTGAGGAATTTCTCCAAACGCTCGATCTCGGCCTCAGCCTTGGCTATCTCCTCCTGCACATCGGTCTTGCCGGCCAGAGGCACGAACATTTCTACCGTTCCCACGAGGAAGGAGGCACCGGCCTCACGCTCTCCTAAGTCCTCGACATAGGAAATATCCCCGACATTGCCCATGCGGCGGACTATGCCGGTCATCTCCTCGGGGAATGCGCCCTTGATGCGCAGATCCAAGGCCTCTTTGGGAGAGATACCTTTCTTCTGACGGATGTTCCTCAGGGCTGCCACAGCCTCCGTAGCAAGGTCAAATGCGGCAATGAAGACCTCGTCGTACTCTCCGCCCTCGGGCTGACGCTCCAGCATGATGGTCGCACCCTCGGGACGCTCAGCTAAGTTGTGCCAGAGTTCCTCGGTGATGAAGGGCATCACGGGATGCAGGAGCTTCAGCAGGGAATCGAAGAATCCTATTGTCGCGTCGTAGGTAGCTCCGTCTATCGGGGCTCCGTAGGCAGGCTTCACTATCTCGAGGTACCAGGCGCAGAAATCATCCCAGAAG
>DXAT01000072.1 GCA_019116965.1 Candidatus Coprenecus pullistercoris | reverse complement strand
TAGCCCTTGGACTTGTCGTATCCGCCGCCGAGCACGATCTCGGCGTCCTTGGATGCCTTGGCATATTCGATGTAGGATGCGATGTTGTCGAAGGAAGTCTCATCGATGACGGCATTGATGAAATTCATCGGGTCGCAGACGTCACCCATCCTCACCTTTGCGGCTGTATCCTTGATCTTCTCGAGGACAGCGGGCCACAGGGACTTGGGCACGTACATGCGGGAAGCGGCGGAGCACTTCTGGCCCTGATACTCGAATGCGCCGCAGTAAGCCGCATTGCCGACCTCCTCAGCCACAGCCGAAGGATGCACGAAGATGAAGTCCTTGCCGCCGGTCTCACCTACTAAACGGGGATAGGAACGGTAGTTTGCGATATTGTCGCCCACCTGCTTCCACAGGGTGTTGAATGTTGCGCTGGAACCGGTGAAATGCACGCCGGCCAGATCCTTCGAAGCAAAGATCTCCTTTCCGATAACGGCACCGCTGCCGGGGATGAAATTGACAACGCCTGCGGGCACGCCGGCCTCCTCGTAAATCTTCATCAGATAGTAGTTGGAGAGAATGGCTGTGGTAGAAGGTTTCCATACCACGGTGTTGCCCATCAGGGCGGGAGACATCGAGAGGTTCGATGCGATGGATGTGAAGTTGAACGGGGTCAGTGCGAAGATGAAGCCCTCGAGGGGACGATACTCCACGCTGTTAATCTGGTTGGGGCCGCTCTTGGGCTGTATGCCGTAAATCCTGGAGGCGAAAGCCGCATTGTAGCGCAGGAAGTCAATCGTCTCACATGCGGAGTCTATCTCGGCCTGATAGAAGTTCTTGCTCTGGCCAAGCATACAGGCGGCATTGATGACCGCACGGTATTTTCCTGCAAGCAGGTCTGCAATTTTCAACATGATGGAGGCCCTGACAGTCCAGTCCAGTTCGGCCCATTCCTCGTGTGCGTCCAAAGCCGCCTTGATGGCCATTCTGACCTCCTCGGGACCGGCCTTGTGATATGTGGCCAGTACATGACCGTGGTCGTGAGGCATCACCACCTTGCCGGTGTTGCCGGTGCGTACTTCCTTGCCTCCGATAATCAGAGGTATGTCCAGCTGGATACTGCTCTGTCTCTTGAGCTCGGCTTCGAGAGCGACCCGCTCGGGAGAGCCTTTCAGATAGGATTTCACCGGTTCATTGGCCGGCAGGGGAAAATTGAAAACTGCATTTCTCATACTCTATGTGTGTTTTGTTAGTTGTTTTGTCAATATCCCACGAATATACAGATTTCACAGCAGATTTCAAATTTTCAGACGCCTAATATGCAGTCCAAGCCCGGAAACTGTAAGTACTTTTGTTGGTGCATGAAAGAAAAAAGGAGCCGCAGGCATCGCTGCAACTCCTTGGTTTTGAGGGTGGACCCGGCTGGGCTTGAACCAGCGACCCCCTGATTATGAGTCAGGTGCTACTAACCGACTGAGCTACGGGTCCTAATCACTATCTTTGAATCAGAGACGCAAAGATAGCACTTTTTTCTTATTCTCAAACTTTGATTTCGACTTCTACTCCACTGGGAAGTTCCAGCTTCATCAAAGCATCCACTGTGCTCGGTGTAGAGCTGTAGATGTCAAGAAGACGACGGTAGGAGTTAAGCTCGAACTGCTCGCGCGACTTCTTGTTGACGAATGTCGAACGGTTGACAGTGAAGATCTTCTTGTCTGTAGGAAGGGGTATAGGACCATTCACAACAGCTCCTGTAGCCTTCACAGTTTTCACGATCTTGTCTGCGGACTTGTCCACGAGAGCATGATCGAAAGACTTCAGTTTTATTCTTATTTTTTGACTCATTGCTTTTAATTTTAATCTGGTTATTCTTCATCCTCGTCATACTTGCGGGCTCCTCCTGCCTTTTCGATAACCTCCTTGGCGAGGTTGGCGGGAAGCTCTGCATAATGCGAGAACTCCATAGTACTGGTCGCACGTCCCGAAGTGATGGTACGGAGGATGGTGACATAGCCGAACTGCTCTGCAAGAGGCACCTTGGCTTTGACAATCCTCGCATTGCCCTTCGAGTCCATATTGGTAATCTGTCCGCGGCGCTTGTTAAGGTCACCGATGACATCACCCATGTACTCCTCGGGAGTAACGACTTCCAATGACATAATAGGTTCCAGAAGAATAGGATTAGCTTTGGGCAGCGCATGTCTGAATGCCATGCGGGCGCAGATTTCGAACGACAGTGCATCGGAATCCACAGGGTGGAACGAACCGTCGAGCAGGGTAACCTTGAGCGAAGGTACCTCGAATCCGGCAAGGACACCGTTGGCCATTGCGGACTTGAAGCCCTTCTCCACTGCGGGAATGTACTCGCGGGGAACGTTTCCTCCTTTGACCTGATCGATAAACTGCAATCCTGTGACTCCCTCGTCAGCGGGTCCGATCTCAACGATGATGTCGGCGAACTTACCACGACCTCCGGTCTGCTTCTTGAAGACCTCACGATGCTGAACGGTAGAGCGGATAGCCTCTTTGTAGTTAACCTGGGGAGCACCCTGGTTAATCTCTACGCCGAACTCACGTTTCAGACGGTCCACGATAATCTCCAGATGAAGCTCACCCATACCGCTGATAACGGTCTGACCGGTCTCATGATCGGAACGTACTGTAAACGTAGGGTCCTCCTCGGAAAGTTTTCCGAGTGCTATTCCGAGCTTGTCAAGGTCTTTCTGAGTCTTGGGCTCCACTGCCAGTCCGATCACAGGATCAGGGAAAGTCATGGATTCCAGAACTATAGGATGATTCTCATCGCAGATGGTATCACCTGTGCGCAGCTCTTTGAAACCAACTGCGGCGCAGATATCACCGGCCTCCACGAAGTCAATCGGGTTCTGCTTGTTGGAGTGCATCTGATACAGACGGGCCACACGCTCTTTCTTACCGGAGCGGGTGTTGAGCACGTATGTACCGGCATCCAGTCTTCCCGAATATGCCCTGAGGAATGCCAGACGGCCCACGAAGGGGTCTGTGGCAATCTTGAATACGAGAGCGCAGAAAGGCTCCTTGGCATCGGGCCTGCGCTCCTCCGGCTTGTCTGTCACGGGATTGGTTCCCTCAACCTCAGGAACATCCAGAGGAGAAGGCAGATACCTCATGACAGCATCCAGAAGGAACTGTACACCTTTATTCTTGAATGACGAACCGCAGCACATAGGCACGACAGCCATGTCGATGGTTGCCTTGCGTATAGCCGCTATTATCTCGTCTTCGGTAATGGTAGACGGGTCATCGAAGAATTTCTGCAGAATACGGTCATCGTATTCGGCCACTGTCTCCAGCAGCCTGTTGCGCCATTCCTCGGCCTCCGCCTGAAGATCAGCCGGAATATCCTTTATCTCGTAGTTGACCAGCTCCTTGCTGTCCTGATCGTAGTAGATGGCCTTCATGGCTATCAGGTCTACGATACCAGCGAACTTGTCCTCTGCTCCGATGGGAATACAGATGGGAAGAGGGTTGGCACCCAGCTTCTCACGGATCTCCTCGACCACTGCGAAGAAATCCGCACCTACGCGGTCCATCTTATTGACGTAGGCAATCTTGGGAACATGGTACTTGTCAGCCTGACGCCATACGGTCTCAGACTGAGGCTGTACTCGGCCTACTGCGCAGAATGTTGCGACAGTTCCGTCAAGCACGCGCAGAGATCTCTCAACCTCTACGGTAAAGTCCACGTGGCCCGGAGTGTCTATCAGGTTGATCTGATAGGTCTCCCCGTTGTAATGCCAGAAGGCTGTGGTGGCAGCGGAAGTAATGGTTATACCCCTTTCCTGCTCCTGGACCATCCAGTCCATGGTAGCTGCTCCGTCATGCACCTCACCTATCTTATGAGTCTTTCCCGTATAGTACAGGATTCTCTCAGACGTGGTTGTCATTCCGGCATCGATGTGAGCCATGATACCGATATTTCTGGTGTATTTTAAATCCCTTGCCATCAGCTAATCTATAATGCTAAAATCTGAAATGGGCAAATGCCTTGTTGGCCTCTGCCATCTTGTGCATATCTTCTTTTCTCTTGTAGGCAGCACCTTCGCAATTGTAAGCTGCCTGAATCTCTGCGGCCAACTTTTCCGCCATGGAGTGACCGGAACGCTTACGCGAGAAGACTATCATATTCTTGATCGCGAGAGAGACTTTTCTTTCCGGACGCACCTCGGTCGGAACTTGGAAGTTCGCTCCACCAACCCTGCGGCTTTTTACCTCCACCTGAGGGGTGATGTTTTCCAACGCTTTTTTCCAAATGTCGAGAGGAGCCTTGTCAGAATCTTTCATCTTCTCGCCCACCATATCGATGGCGTCGTAAAAAATAGAATACGCGATACTCTTCTTACCCTGGAGCATGAGGTTGTTCACAAACTGTGTGACCAGAACTTCATGATACTTGGGATCAGGAAGTAGAATCCTCTTTTTAGGCTTCGATTTTCTCATTTCTTGATACTTTAGGAAAAATTAATGAATGTTTACTTCTTAGCGGCTTTAGGTCTCTTGGCTCCATAGAGAGAACGGCTCTGAGTACGTCCCTCTACACCAGCTGTATCCAAAGCGCCCCTAAGGATGTGGTAACGTACACCGGGAAGGTCCTTCACACGACCGCCGCGCACCAGCACGATGGAGTGCTCCTGAAGGTTGTGGCCCTCACCGGGGATGTATGCGTTGACCTCTTTCTGATTGGTAAGTCTCACACGGGCTACCTTACGCATAGCCGAGTTAGGCTTCTTAGGAGTGGTGGTGTAAACACGCACGCACACACCTCTCTTCTGAGGGCACGCATCCAACGCGCGAGATTTGCTTTTCTCAACGATAACCTCGCGTCCTTTGCGAACTAACTGTTGAATTGTTGGCATAAATGTTTGTTAATCTTAACTTTACATTATTCCCGTCAAAATAAACGGGCTGCAAAGATAAGCATTTTTAATATAATCACTAATTTTTTATACCTTATTTTTGATTTTTTCTTCTAACTTTGACCTCGTTATTAAAACCGGCACCTATTTAATATTTATAACCAATAACACAGATTTTTTCTATGAGAAGATTTTTTTATCCGATTCTCGCGCTCGCCTCGGCTACGCTGCTGACTGTATCCTGCGAGCAGAACAAAGTAGAGACTCCAGTTCCGGAAATCAACATCGTCGACGAGTTCCGCCTGTCCTATGAGGGCGGGGAGATTTCAATTCCGTTCGACATAAACAATCCCGTAGAGGGAGCCGAGATGGGCGCTTTATGCGAGGCTTCCTGGGTAAGCGGGGCAACAGCAGATGACACCAGCGTCACATTCACCGCAACCGAAAACACAGGCGAGGCCCGTAAGGCAGACCTTATACTAACATACACCTACTCAGAAGGTCAAGTAACCAAGACCATCATCCTCAGCCAAAGCGCAGCCGGAGAAGAACCGGAGCCCGATCCCAATGCTCCCCAGCTGATAAACAACGGTGAGGGAACCATAGTAGCTGCTCCTGAAGGCGGCGACTATACCATATCCTACAGTCTGGTCAACCCCACGCAGGACG
This sequence comes from Candidatus Coprenecus pullistercoris, assembly GCA_019116965.1. Lineage (GTDB taxonomy): Bacteria > Bacteroidota > Bacteroidia > Bacteroidales > UBA932 > Coprenecus > Coprenecus pullistercoris. The sequence goes on along the minus strand of DXAT01000072.1, from coordinate 23,371 downwards.
GTGTGCTGAATGTCAAATCTTACGAGACATGGGTCAATGATGTGGATGCCAACACACTCGGAACCATACGCTTCTCCATCAGCGCCAACACCACCAAAGACCGCGAGGGCAGCATCATCGTTTCCTATATCTACGGCGACTCCGACACTGTATCCTTCGAAGTAGCGATCACGCAGAAACGAGTTCCAGTAGATCTGAAGGATGTGACATTCACCTTCGAGCCGGTAGAGATAACCCTTTCCTCAGCCACCATTGACATCATTCCTTCCGATGCTGAGACTCCATACATCGTATGGTTCGCCGAAAGAAACCGCATCGAAGGCATGACGGATGACGAGATCTTCGAAGTGGACATGCTGTACGCAGAGCAGGTCGCTGCTATGTTCTCTGCGTCTCTCACCGATTACCTCGAGCAGATAAGACTGATTACAGGAACATACCAGCATACGCAGACCAAGCTGAATTCCGGCGCTGAATATTACATATACGCCTACGGAGTGGACAATTCAGGCAGCTATCCCGCAAGAACGACCGCCATGTCCAAGTACCTGTTCTCCACCAAGGCCGGTGAGGCACCTGCCGAGGGCATAAACCTCGATGTGGAGATTTCAGAAGGAAGCGCATACCTCATAGCGACACCTGATGACAACGACAGATATTACTACTTCGACTGGCTCAGCGAAAGCATCCTGACGGACGCCGGCCATACGGAAGGCACTGCAGAGGAGAGGATTCTTGCCTACACTTACAATGACGGCACCCTGAATGAGCTGTACCGTGAGTACTTCCCTGTCAGCAAGCTCTGCTTCAAGGGTCCTCAGACTTACAACATGCCGATAGATGTAAGCAGCTCAGACGAGACTTACTACTTCTTCGCATTCTATGTTGATGATGACGCACAGAAAGACTCGGATTTCTACCTCAAGACCTACACCGGCGGAGAGTTCGTCACTGCCGCAGTACCCGGAAGAGCATCTTTCCTGAGAAAATAGCCTGAATCAAGACACATATTTAAAGACGCACTGATGACGGTGCGTCTTTTTTATTAAATTTGCCGAAAACATAAGGATCTATGGAAATCACACCTAAAGCACAGCACTACATCGACCTCGAGGAAAGATACGGGGCCCACAACTACCATCCACTTCCGGTTGTCCTCTCCAAGGGAGAAGGCGTCTATGTTTGGGATGTGGACGGCAAGCGATACTATGACTTCCTGTCAGCTTACTCAGCTGTCAATCAGGGACACTGCCATCCTAAGATAGTCAAGGCCCTGTGCGACCAGGCACAGAGGCTATGCCTGACTTCCAGGGCATTCTACAACGACTGCCTCGGGCCTTATGAGGAGATGGCCACCGGGTTCTTCGGCTACGACAAGCTCCTGCCCATGAACTCGGGAGCAGAGGCCGTAGAGACAGCCCTCAAGTTGGCGCGCCGATGGGGATATATCAGGAAGGGCATCCCTGAGAACGAAGCCCTCGTCATCACCTGCTCGGGTAATTTCCACGGACGCACCATCACCATAGTCTCCATATCCACAGATCCGGACAGCTATTCTCAATACGGACCATTCACTCCGGGATTCATCTCGATTCCATACGATGACAGCGAGGCCCTGCGCAAGGTTCTGGAGGAGAAAGGCGACAGAGTCGCGGCTTTCCTCGCCGAGCCGATTCAGGGCGAAGCCGGAGTATATGTACCTCACGACGGATATCTCAGAGAATGCTACGGCCTCTGCAAGAAGCACAATGTCCTCTTCATAGCCGACGAGGTGCAGACCGGTATCGGCCGTACTGGCCGTATGTTTGCCTGCGACCACGAGGGCGTCCGCCCCGACATGATTACTATAGGCAAGGCCCTGTCAGGCGGAGTACTCCCCATCTCGGCCGTACTGGCCGATGATGAGATCATGCTCACCATCAAGCCCGGCGAGCACGGCTCTACCTTCGGAGGATTTCCACTTGCGGCCAAAGTAGCCGTAGCGGCCCTTGAGGTCATACGCGACGAGCACCTGACCGAGAACGCAGAGAGGCTCGGCAAGATCTTCAGGGAAGAGATATCTAAAATCAATTCCCCTTTCTTCAAGTCCGTCCGCGGAAAGGGACTCCTCAACGCCGTCATTACAGAGCCTCAGAAAGGGCTGGAAGCTTGGGACATCTGTCTCGCCATGGCAGAGAAAGGGCTGCTCGCCAAACCTACCCACACGCACATCATCCGTTTTGCTCCTCCCCTTGTCATCAATGAGGAACAGCTGCGCGAGGCGACAGCAATCATAAAGGATGTCTTCGAGCACATCTAACAATATTCAGTATGCAGACCACATCCAAAGTACTAATGGTAAAGCCCGCCCGTTTCGCGTACAATCCGCAGACGGCGGACAACAATGCCTTCTCCCGTCCAGGCAGGGACGGCTCATCCCAGGAGAACGCACTCAGAGAGTTCACTTCATATGTCGCATTGCTCAGGGCCAACAAGATAGAAGTTGTAATCGCCGAGGACACACCTCATCCGCACACCCCGGACTCGATATTCCCCAACAACTGGTTCAGCACCCATGAGGACGGAACTCTCGTCCTCTATCCCATGTCTGCCATAAACAGGAGGCATGAGCGCAAACCGGAAGTACTGGAGACCATCCGCAAGAACTTTGAGGTACGCAGGCTCATCGACCTCACCTGGTGGGAGAACGAGAATCTGTTCTTAGAAGGCACCGGCAGCATGATACTGGACCGGGACAACAGAATCGCATATGCCTGCAAGTCATACCGCACATCCGAGATAGTTCTGAACGACTTCTGCAAGCAGATGGACTACACCCCGGTATTTTTCGAGGCATACGACCGCAGCGGCATAGCAGTATACCATACCAATGTGATGATGTGTCTCGGAACGGCCTACTGCATCATCTGCACAGAAGCCATACGCCCTGAGGACAGAGAAAGAGTACTCAAGTCCATTACAGACAGCGGAAGAAAAATACTGGATATCTCCTTCAGCCAATTAGAAAGTTTTGCAGGCAACATGCTCGAACTCAGCAGTCCGTCAGGACGCCCCGCTATGGTCATGTCAGCCACGGCCCGCAAGAGCCTGACCGTAGAGCAGAGCCGCGAGCTCAGCGTCCATTACAAACTGCTGTCTCCGCAGCTCGATTACATAGAGACCCATGGAGGAGGCTCAGCCAGATGCATGCTGGCCGAGATATTCTAACAAGAACTGTCTGAATCAGACATTGAAGAGGAAATGCATGATGTCGCCGTCCTCCACCACATAGTCCTTACCCTGGACTGCGAGCCGGCCGGCGGCACGGCATTCGGCCTCTGAGCCGTATTTCACGAAATCATCATACTTGATGACCTCAGCGCGTATAAAGCCTTTCTCGAAGTCGGAATGAATGACTCCGGCAGCGCGGGGAGCCTTGTCGCCCTTGTTGATGGTCCAGGCACGCACCTCGGGCTCGCCGGCCGTAAAATATGTGCGCAGGCCGAGCAGGTCGTATGCGGCACGGACCAGACGCTCGATACCCGAATGCTCCAGACCCAGCTCCTCGAGGAACATCTGACGCTCCTCGTAGCTCTCGAGCTCGGCAATCTCGGACTCTATCTTGGCCGCGATGACCAGCACCCCGGCATTCTCGTCCCTGACAGCCTCCCGGACACGGTCTACATAGACATTGCCTTTTGCCGCAGAGGCCTCATCCACATTGCAGACATAAAGGACGGGCTTGGCCGTAAGCAGGAAAAACTCCCGGGCGATCCTCTCATCCTCCGGATTGTCCATCACCACTGTCCTCGCGGACTTACCGGACTCCAAAGCAGCCTTATAACGGGAGAGTATCTCACAGGCCTTTTTAGCATGCTTGTCCCCTCCCGTCGCCTGCTTCTGGAGCTTGCCGAGACGGCTCTCCACTGTCTCCAGATCCTTCAACTGGAGCTCAAGATCGATAATCTCCTTGTCCCTCACCGGATCCACGCTGCCGTCCACATGCACCACATTAGGGTCGTCGAAGCAGCGCAACACATGCAGTATGGCATCTGTTTCACGGATATTGGCCAAGAACTGATTGCCCAAGCCCTCGCCCCTGCTGGCACCCTTGACCAAGCCGGCGATATCGACTATCTCCACCGTTGCCGGCACAACCCTCTTAGGATGCACCAGGGACTCCAGGACCTGGAGCCTGGGATCGGGCACTGTTGTCGAGCCTATATTGGGCTCAATGGTGCAGAAAGGGAAGTTGGCAGCCTGTGCCTTACCAGAGCTTATACAGTTGAAAAGAGTGGATTTGCCGACATTGGGCAGACCTACTATTCCGCATTTGAGAGACATATCCGGAGCTGTTTTATATCAATACCATCAACTGCGCGACGATAACCCTGAGGAACATGGACAGGGGATATACCGTCGCATAGGCCACTGCAATCCTCGATGCGTCAAAAGTATTGTTCATAAAGGCTAAGGCCGGAGGGTTGGTATGCGAGCCGCAGACCATACCCGCGATGGAAAAATAATCCATCTTGAATACAGCTCTTGCCAATATGGTAACGATAATCAAGGGCACCACCGTAATGAGGAAACCATAGAGAATCCATATATAGCCTCCGCCTGTAAGTGCCTCGACGAAATTCTCTCCGGCTCCGAGTCCCACAGCCGCAAGGAAGAGGGAAATGCCCACCTCGCGCAGCATCATGTTGGAACTTGCCGTGGTATATGTGACCATGCCCATGTTGGGACCGAAACGGGCGATAAGGATGGCCACCACCAGAGAACCGCCTGCGAGACCGAGCTTCAGAGGAGCTGACAGTCCGGGAATGGCGATAGGAATCGAACCCACTATGATACCGAAGAAGATACCGATGAAAATAGGTATGAGCTTGGGCTCGCGGAGCTTCCTCACCTGATCACCGACTATCTTGGCCACTTTGAGGATGGCTTCCTGATTACCTACAACCATGATCCGGTCACCGAGCTGCAGATGCAGGTTGGGGGTAGGAGTCAGGTCTATGCCGGCACGGTTGACCCTGGTAATGTTCAGACCGTACTGGGCCCTGATGTTGAGTTCTTTGAGACTCTTGCCGTTGATATTGCTGTTGGTCACCACGAGACGGCGGGATACCTGATTGGTATCGAGCTTCTCCCATGTCTCCTCATCCATGTCTATCTTCTTGCCGATGAAGGCGCTTATCACATCCGCATTGGCCTGTGAAGTGATGATGAGCAGCTTGTCCCCTGCATTCACGACAGAGCGCGAGGTCGGAATCTCCATCCTTCCGTCAGCGTGATACTGACGGGATACCACAAAATGTTTGTTTAGAAGATGATCCACCTCATAGATAGTCCTGCCGACAATGGACTCGTTGCGCACCTCGACGGCGATGTTGCATGCGCTGTCCTTGCTGCCCTCGCTTTTCTCCACCTCAGCCTTCTCCTTGTCAATGTTGATACGAAAGACGGCACGGACTCCGAGCAAAGTGAGTATCACTCCTACCACACCGAGGGGATATGCCACAGCATAACCGGTGGCGAGAGTAGTGGGGTCGGTCGACAGGCCGAGGTCTGCCACTGTCTGCTGCGCGGCACCGAGACCGGGGGTATTGGTAACGGCACCCGACATAACGCCGACCATAATCGGCATCTCCTCACCTGTAATGAAGTGGATGGCAAAAGTAACGCCTACGCCGAGAAGCACTATAAGCGCCGCCAGCATATTCATACGCATACCGCCTTTCTTGAATGAGGCGAAGAATCCGGGTCCGACCTGCAGACCGAGAGAGAACACAAAGAGTATCAGACCGAAGTCGCTGATAAAGCTCCTGACAGAAGGGTTGATAGTGAAACCGAAATGGGAAAGCAGGATTCCGACGAAGAGAATCCAGGTCACACCAAGGGAGATTCCGAATACCTTTATCTTCCCGAGGAGGATACCGAGGGCAATCACTATCGCCACGATCAGTATGGAGTGAGCCACACTGTCTGCTGTGAATAACGAAATTATCCAGTCCATATTAAGTTACAATTAGCGAAAAAGTCCGCAAATGTAGTACTTATTTGCGATTGGACGGAATATTTTTCTCAAAAATGAGTCCCGACCTGTATGCGGCGAGCAGATGCTTGAGGTCTTTTATCTGCTCCTTCAGCTCTTTTCCGACATCGGTATCCCCTACCAAAGTCCGTTTGTCCACAGACTCTACGACCCTCGTAAGGGACTTGATGTCAACTCCGTCCTTGACGGCCTTGTCGATAGACTTGAACGGTTCGTGCTGAGCCAGCATCAGACCGTATGAATTGTAGATAAGAGTGTATCCGGCTATTCCCGTCTCGGACTGATAGGCTTTCGAAAAACCTCCGTCTATCACTAAGAGACGGCCGTCGGCCTTGATAGGCGACTCGCCCTTCTTGGTCTTCACGGGTACATGACCGTTGATGATATGGGTATGCTCTCCGTGCAGGCCGAACTCGTCGAGAATCATCTCGCAGATATCCTTGCGGTCCTTGTACTGAGAATAATACCCCAGCGTCTCCTTGTGCGTCTCCTTCTCCGCTATGAAATACCTCTCGAATGTGGCCATCTTGTCCTTGTCAAACGGAGGTGCATAAGGACCGCACCACAGATACCACATGAAATCCTGCGCATAGCTCTTGAGCTTTTCGTCCTTGTCCTCATAATACGCGGCTCTGGCTATCTTGTCCACCATATCAAAGAGGGCCTTGCCCTTATACGGCTTGCCGAGTATGAGCAGCTCCTTGAACGAACCGTCCTCGTTCAGAGGCATGGATGCGTGGAACATCAGGTTGGAATTCCTGACCAGATAAAGGGAACCCTTCGAATACAGACAGCGGATATGCTTGTCCAACTGAGCGTTGTTGGTAAAATTCCCCAAAAGTTTGGCTACGACGCTTTTCTCCTCTGCTGACAGCCTGTAAGGATGAGCGCGGTCAACGGTAGGGAAATTCATGTCTTTCATGGCATAGTCCTTGTCTCCCACCCGTACTGTTCCATGCTCGAAATCTATCTTGTCCAGCAGATTGCGGTCGGCCATACCGAATTCCCGACGGCGGTGAATAATCTCGCCTTCCAGCTTGAACTGAATGACTGTCATGGCCTTGTGCATCCTCGATATGAGAGTGAGCGTCTTCCCGTCATATTTAGAGCCGGGATCGACCTTCGGTCTGAAACACTCGCAAGGGTCATCGGCATAGGCGTCCATGGCGAATGTGGCAAGAGGCAGAAGATTGATACCGTAACCGTCCTCCAGCGTCTCCAGATTGGCGTATCTCAGACAGATTCGTACCACATTGGCCATACAGGCCGCGCTTCCGGCAGCCGCCCCCATCCATATGATGTCGTGATTTCCCCACTGGAAGTCCACATTGTGATAGGAGCAGAGCAAGTCCATGATCTTGTGCGCTCCGGGACCACGGTCATAGATATCTCCGAGCACATGAAGGTTGTCTATGGTAAGCCGCTGTATCACATACGCCATGGCGCAGATGAATCTGTCCGCCGAGCCAGTCTCGATGATGGTGTTGAGAATCGAATAGATATACTCATGCTTGTTGTTGTCATTAAGCGACTCGTGTATAAGCTCCTCTATGATATAGGAGTACTCCGGCGGAAGGGCCTTGCGGACCTTGGAGCGGGTGTATTTGGAAGCCGCCACCTCCACGACCCTGACCATATTGACCAGATTGATCTTGTACCATTCCGGCATGTTCTTCTCCTTGGCTTTCACAAGCTTCAGCTTGAGCTCAGGATAATAGATGAGAGTACACAGCTCCTTTTTCTCGTTTTCCTTGAGTTGAAAACCGAAAAGTTCGTCCACCTTGCGCCTGATGACACCCGACGCATTGCGAAGCACATGCTGGAACGCATCGTACTCTCCGTGCAGGTCCGTGACAAAATGCTCCGTTCCCTTCGGAAGATTGAGGATAGCCTCAAGGTTGATAATCTCCGTACTGGCTGCCTGCACAGTAGGGAAACTCCTTGACAACAGTTCAAGATACTTCAGATCCTTCGCCATATCATGATTTGTTTATTCGATAATTTAATCCGTTTAGTTTCAAGTATGTAAGAAAATCGTCAGCAGCAGTGACACTGAACTTGCGCGATATGAACTCCGCATTGATCCTGTCTTCCGCATCATACACATTGAGTGTCAGCTTGGATTTTCCTTTATTAGTACGCACCGCTTTCTTGAAGCCCTTGACAAAATCGCTGCTGATCATTTCCAGAGGTATGTCTATCACCATCTCCTTTATCATAGACTCCCTGACATTGGCAAGCAGGGATATCGACCTGATTTTCGGGAAACCTCCGGATATTTCAAGCCTCTTCCTTTCCTTCTGCATGTTGTCCTTATCCTCCGCCTGACGGTAACGCGGAGCCACATAGACCCTGAGCAGCAGGAACTCATGAGGACGCAGGTAGCCGCTTAAAGCCTCGTAGTCCTTGTCGAAAAGCGTAAATGTCACAGAGCCTTTGAAATCCTCTACGGTCAGACGGCAGAACACTCCGTTGCCGTTGGCCTTCGGCCTCACATCCACACTGCTCACCAAGCCCGCGATATACTGGTCTTTGTCGAATGCCTCACGGTCTTTGCCGGATGACACCTCATCCACATAAGCGCACCACTCCGGAATACTCATGGTGGTGAAATTCTCTACCTCGAAACGGTACCTGTCCAACGGATGAGCCGAGATATACATGCCCACCAGTTCCTTCTCCTTCTTGAGCATCTCTATCTGGTCCAGATCATGCAGCACCGGCAGTTGAGGCCGTACCGTCTCCACCTCGCTGGCCCCTCCGAAAAGACTGTTTTTCATAGAGTCGGCTGTCTTCTGATACAGGGAGCCGTAACGCAACAGCAAATCCAGACAGGTCTCTCCCTTACCGGCATCCATGGCGAACGAGCCCCGGTTGATCTCCGGGAACGAATCGAATGCCCCGCTGTAAGCCAATGCTTCTATACCCTTCTTATTGACAGAAGTATAAGGTACACGCTCCATGAAATTGAATATATCCTTGAACGGACCGCCGGCCTTGCGCACTTCTATGATGCTGTTCACAGCCCCTATGCCGATACCCTTGATACCGGCCATGCCGAAGCGGATGTTGCCGTCCTTGTTGACGGTGAACTTGGTGTAGCTCTCGTTGACATCCGGGCCGAGAATCTTCATGCCTCCCCGCCGGCAGTCATCCATGAATTTGGTGATCTCATCGATGTTGTTGAGGTTGTTGCTCAGCACGGCGGCCATGTACTCGGCCCTGTAGTGAGCTTTCAGATAGCCGGTCTGGTAGCCGACCCAGGCGTAGCAGGTGGCGTGGGATTTGTTGAAGGCATAGGACGCAAACGCCTCCCAGTCGTTCCATATCTTGTTGAGTATGGCCTCGGGATGTCCGTGCGCCAGACCTCCGGCGAAAAACTCGTCCTTGAGCTCGGCCATAACCTTGATCTGCTTCTTCCCCATCGCCTTACGCAGCTTGTCGGCCTTACCCTTGGTAAAGCCGGCCAGCTTCTGGGACAGCAGCATGACCTGCTCCTGATAGACGGTCACTCCGTAAGTGTCGTGCAGGTACTCCTCCATGTCGGGCAGGTCGTACTCGATCTTGCTCCGGCCGTGCTTGCGGGCTACGAAGTCGGGGATGTAGTCCATAGGACCCGGGCGGTAGAGGGCGTTCATCGCGATAAGGTCCTCGAACCTCGAAGGCTGCAGCTCTATAAGCCACTTCTGCATACCCTCGGACTCGAACTGGAACACGCCCACCGTGTCGCCCCGCGAGAACAGAGCATAGGTCTCGGCGTCATCTATCGGTATGGTATTGACATCCAAGTCCACTCCCCGGGACTGCCGGATGTTCTCCACTGTGTCTTTCAGTATAGTCAGGGTCTTCAGCCCGAGGAAGTCCATCTTCAGCATACCGGCCGACTCGATCAGGCTGCCCTCGAACTGAGAGACAAGGATATCCTTGCCGGTCTCCTTGTCCTTGGCCGTGCTAAGGGGGATAAAGTTAGTAAGGTCATCGCGTCCGATGATGGTGGCGCAGGCATGTACACCGGTATTGCGGACCGTACCCTCCAGCCTCTCGGCGTACAGGAGAGTGTCGTGGACCAGCTGGTCGCCACTGTTGAATGCCTCCTTGAATTCAGGCACCTTCTCTAAGCAGAGCTTGATCGTCGGGTCCACATCCTTGGACTCCGTCACCTTTTTCTTCTGTCCGGGATGGTCAGGGTCATCTATCTCCTTATCTTTCTGAACGGTAACCTTGCGCGGCACCAATTTGGCCAGTCTGTCCGTGGTATCCAGACTCAGCTTCTGGATACGGCCCACATCGCGGATAACGCTCTTGGTAGCCATCGTACCGAAGGTAATCACATGCGAGACATGATCCTTGCCGTACTTGTCCTCCACATACTTGAACACCCTGTAGCGGCCCTCATCGTCGAAGTCGATGTCTATATCGGGCATGGATATACGGTCAGGGTTCAGGAAACGCTCGAACAGGAGATCGTACTTTATCGGGTCGATGTTGGTAATCGTAAGGCAGTAGGCCACCACCGAGCCGGCAGCCGAGCCACGGCCCGGACCCACCCATACGCCCATATCGCGGGCCGCCTTTATAAAGTCCTGGACTATCAGGAAGTAATCAGGGAAACCCATCTTCTTGATAGTAGCCAGCTCGAAGTCGATCCTCTCCCTCGTGGCCTCGGGAATATCCTCCCCGTAACGGAGGTGCGCTCCCTCGTATGTAAGGAAATGCAGGTAATCATTGGAGTCCGTGAACCCATCCGGGAGGGGGAATACAGGAAGAATGGGGTCGTGGTTGAGATTCAGCACCTCCACCTTGTCCACAATCTCCATGGTATTGGAAATCACCTCGGGATGGTCGGCAAAGATGGCCGACATCTCCTCGGTGGACTTCAGGTATTCCTGCTGGGTGTAGCGCAGACGCTTGGGATCGTCGAAGTCGGAATTGGTGCTGATGCAGATCAGGCGGTCATGGGCCGGACCGTCCTCCTTGCGCACGAAGTGCACGTCGTTGGTGGCCACCACCTTGATGCCCAGTTTCTCCGCTATCTGGAAGATCACCGCATTGACCTGCTGCTGGTGCGCGAACGTACTTTTCTCAGCACCCGGAACATCTGTCTCGTGGCGCTGCACCTCTAAATAATAGTCATCCCCGAAGATGGACTTGTACCATGCGGCCACCTCCTCGGCCTTGGCGATATCGCCTTCCATAATGGCCTGAGGCACCTCTCCGCCAAGACAGGCCGAGCAGCAGATGACACCCTCGTGATACTGTTCTATCAGCTCGTGGTCGATGCGCGGCTTGTAGTAGAAACCCTCGATGTAGGCCTTGGACGATAGCTTGATGAGGTTGTGGTAGCCGTCCATGTTCTTGGCCAGCATGATCAGGTGGTAGGAACTCTGGTCCTCGCGGCCCTTGCGGTCGAAACGGCTGGCTCCGGCCACATAGAACTCCGAGCCCACGATGGGCTTCAAAGGGGCATTTTTCTTGGCCACCGTATCCAGGAACTCCTTTACACCGAACATGTTCCCGTGATCGGTGATAGCCAGCGCCGGCTGACCGTTGGCCACGGCCATATCGATCAGGTCCCCTATCTTGGACTGACCGTCGAGTATCGAATACTGGGTATGGACATGCAGGTGGGCGAATGACATAACTCCGTTGATTTTTCAAGTTGCGTCCTGCAAAGGTAACATTATTTTCGGGCGGATTTTAAGTTGAACTTCAAATTTGTCCACAACATAAATAATAGTCTTACCCATCATCCGTCTAAGTTCGACACCCGCCTATGTAGACCGGGAAAGACTTAGCTTCTACCGGTGCAGCAGCCAGTCATAGACCGGTCGGACAGAAATGGAAGGACAGTCTTCAGTTGCAGCAATATCCTCATATTCGTGGTCAGTGAGCAACAGCAATTCCTTGCAGCCGGTACGCTTGGCGGCAAGACGCAGACCGGAAAGCTCGCGGCGGCGTGTCTTGGGGTCAAGGATATCGTATGAGACTTGAACTGCCTGCAAGACAGTCCTGTCCCGGCACAGCAGAAAATCACATTCACCGGAGCGGTCGCTGAAATAGTAAATATCCAGCCCGGCCTGTCGGCAGCGGCGCTGCAATTCAAGATACACCACCGTCTCCAGCCGCCAGCCGAGATTGTCCGCAGCCATGGCATCGGGCCGGTTGTTCATCAACGCCACATCTATCGGATAGAGTTTTTCTCCCATAACCCTTAGTGAACTTTTATAGGAGAACTTGTGAAGTTCAGTCAGAAGATATGCCTGCTTGAGGTATCCGACATAATTCCGGGAAGTATGCTCGGATTTGAAACCGAAGTCCGCCCGCAGCGCTCTGTCAGAAACTATTGCCGGAACAACATTCAGAAGATGGTGAGCCATGCGCTCAAAGGCAGCTTTGTATACTACCTTGAAACGCTGCTCGATATCCCTTTTGAGGATACTGTCTACCAACGCAGTTATATAGCCTCTGGTATCCGGGAGAGACTGCACTTCCGGGAAACCGCCCTGCTTCAGGTAATCGTCAAAAGCCGCCCGGCGCAGGGCCACGGCCTGAGTTGTCAATTTCTTAGTGTCCACATTCCTGAACTCACAGTACTCTGCAAATGAAAACGGATACAGCGGTATGGGATTGTGCCTGCCGGTAAGATGAGTCGCCAGCTCTCCGCTAAGCAGCTTCGCATTGGAACCCGTGACAAGGATATGCATACCTGTGCGCAGAAGCCTGTTGACAAACAGATACCATTCCGGGATATTCTGTATCTCATCTATGAACAGATAATTGAAGTCTCCGTGAATTTTGTATAGAACTTCAAGAACATTGTTCAGGTCAGAGCCTTTCAGTTCAGCCAGACGCTCATCATCGAAATTGGCGTATGCATATTTCACCCCTGCCTTTTTCAACACATTGAAACACAGGGTAGATTTGCCGCTCCTCCTCACGCCTATTACTACCTGAGCCTGAGTGCTGTCCAGATTCACCAAAGACTCCTCCATCCTGTCGCAGAACTTCAAAGTCTTCTTACGCTCCATTTCCTCCGCCTGCTCTGTCAAGACCATTTCGAGTATACGAGTATCCATAATCCTTGAATTTTTCTTGACAAATATAGCGAATTTCTACCAAAACGCGCATTTTAACATATTTTTCATACTTTAGAATGCGCATTTTGACATATTTTCCATGCTTCAAAACGCGCAAATCGACAAGCTCACTTGCGCTCGAAGATGTAGACTTTGTCGGCACGGCGGACACGGGAGGGGACGGGGATGGAGCAGGCCACGCCCTGAGCGGCACTCTGAGCCGGTACGAGGTCTACGCGGATTTCCGGAATGTCCATCTCCACCACGCCGGTAGTGGGCCCTATAATCAGTATATGCTGTCCGACTTTCAGCGGAGCCGCCTCTACCAGAACCTCGGCCACTCCTAAGTTGGAGAAATAATTGCTGATCTTGCCGGCATAGACTTTCTTCATGGTCGCGCTGCTGCCATAGACGCTGCTCCACTCGCCCAGACGGGCACCCTGATAGTAGCCGTCCCAGAATCCTCTGTTGAACACCTCTGAGAGCTGAGCCTTGAACGAGGCTCCGAACTCCGGAGTGAAGGTACCTGCCTCCACCGCATCCGCCGCAGCACGGTAAGCACTGACCACCTTCTGCACATATTCGGCCGGACGGGCGCGGCCCTCTATCTTGAAAACCGAAACGCCGGCCGCTGCCATTTTATCCAGAAATTCTATGGTACACAGATCCTTGGGAGACATGATGTACTTATTGTCTATCTCCAGCTCGTATCCGGTCTCCAAGTCAGTCACCCGGTAGCCGCGGCGGCACAGCTGGAGGCAGGAGCCGCGGTTGGCCGAATGATTGTTCTCATGCAGACTCAGGTAGCATTTACCCGAGACGGCCATGCACAAAGCTCCGTGGCAGAACATCTCGACCTGCACCGGAGCGCCGGACGGTCCGGTTATATGCTCCGACTTTATACGGTCGGTAATGGCCTTGACCTGCTCCAAGTTGAGTTCCCGGGCCAGGACCATCACATCGGCGTACTGCGAATAGAAGCGGACTGCCTCCGTATTGGATATATTGAGCTGAGTGGAGATATGAACCTCCAGACCGATACGGCGGGCGTACTCTATAGTCGTGATATCGGAAGCTATGACAGCCGTAACTCCCGCAGCCTTGGCCGCATCGAGAGTGCTGTAAGCCTTGGGAACATCCTCGTCATAGAGGATAATATTAAGAGCCAGATAGGTCTTTACATCGTTCTCCGAACAGTAGCGGACTATCTCCGGAAGGTCGGAGAGGGTAAAATTATTGGCGCTGTGCGAGCGCATATTCAGATCCTCGACCCCGAAATACACCGAATCAGCCCCGGCCTGCACGGCAGCGGTAAGGGCCTCGAAGCATCCGGCGGGAGCCATTATCTCAAGCCTGTGCCCCTTGCTCATTTGCGCCTGTAAGTTATCTGTGTGGCAAACTCCTCCAGCATGGACATCTTCTCATCTCCCAGCGACAATGCCCCGACCGTGTCCATTGCCTTATGAAAATAGTGCTCGATGGCCTTCTCGGCATTCTCCTTGACCCCGAGCTCAGTGAACAGCTGCCGGGCCGCCGCTATCTTCTCTGCGGCACGCTCCTCTCCCATTGCGAAAATCCCGTCAAAACGGGCTTTCTGTGCCCCGGTCGCAAGATGCATGGCCTCGATATAAAGCCATGTCTTCTTATTATTGACTATGTCTCCGCCTATGTTCTTGCCGAAAACCGCAGGATCTCCGAAAGTATCCAGATAGTCATCGGTAATCTGGAATGCCAGCCCCAGGTCATAACCATACCGGTACAGGGCCTCCGCACTCTTCTCATCGGCACCTCCGAGGACAGCGCCCATCCTGGCCGAGCATGCAAGCAGGGCCGATGTCTTGAGCCCTATCATCATGAGATAGTCATCCATCGTGACCACCGGCATCGTCTCGTAATTCATGTCATACTGCTGTCCCTCGCACACCTTTCTGGCCGTATCGCTGAATATCTCCAGCACTTTGCACAGCTTGTCCGAAGGAGCCTTGCATACATACTCATAGGCCTGAATCGACATCACATCTCCTGACAGAATGGCTATATTCTCATTCCACTTCTTATAAACGGTAAGCTGGCCGCGCCTGAGATCGGCCTTGTCCATGATATCATCGTGTATCAGAGTAAATGAGTGGAATATCTCCAGTCCCAGAGCGGGATATACCTGAGGTGCGTCTATCTCGTCGGTAAACAGGGAACATGCCAGCAGGGCCAGACGCGGACGGATCCGCTTACCGCCGATGGACATGGTGTATTCTATAGGTCTGTACAGTTCCTCCGGCTCCCCTTTCAGGTCGAGAGCACATATCCCGTTGGACACTATCTTGTCAATCTCTGCTAATGTATACATCTCAATAACTGCTTTTCATTTCGTGGCAAATATACTACAAACTACCCAAATTTTGTATCTTCGCGGCGCGAAACAAAGTTCATGGGCGAGAACAGAGTACATACCAGGACCGCGACCGTGGTCAAGAACACAGGCAGCCACTATCTGCTGTCCGAACTGCCGCTGTGGAACCCCTTCAACGCCGTCGTAAGAGGCAAGATGCGGCTGAGCGGTTCGACGGCCACCAACCCCGTAGCTGTAGGCGACCGCGTGGAATATTCCGTACCGGTGGACACCGACGGCAGACCGGCGGACGAGGCCACAATAACCAAGGTGCTGCCGAGAAAGAACTACATCATCCGCAAGTCCACAAATCTCTCCAGGCAGTGCCACATACTCGCATCCAACATCGATACTGCCTATCTGATAGTCACGCTCGACTGTCCCGAGACCAAGTGGCCGTTCATAGACCGTTTTTTGGTCACCTGCGAGGCATACAAAGTGCCGGTGACAATCATCCTCAACAAGACCGACCTCTACAAGGGCAACGATGAACTGACTGCCAGAAGCGGGCTGTTCCACAGCATCTACGGTGACGCAGGTTATCCCATAATGGATATCTCAGTGCTCACCGGCGAGGGCATAGACGGACTTCGTGAAAAATGCAATGAGGGCGGCGTCTCCATGTTCTCAGGAGTATCAGGAGTCGGCAAGTCCTCACTTATCAAGGCCATAGATCCGGCTCTCGACCCTAAGACCTCGAAGATATCGGACAAATACCGGCAGGGAAAGCACACCACGACTTTCTATGAGATATATCCCGTTCACGGAGGCGGTTTCATCATCGACACTCCCGGCATAAGGGGATTCGGCCTGGTAGACATCGCTCCGGAAGAAATCTCCACATATTTTCCGGAGATGCTGCGTGTGGCCGACAACTGCCGCTACAAGCCGTGTACCCATACTCACGAGCCTGGCTGCGCGGTGCTGGAAGCAGTGGAGGATGGTACAATATCCCCCGAACGCTATACCTCTTATCTCGGAATGTTGGACGAGGAGGGCAAATACAGGTAGAAGTATGAACAGACGGATACTGAAACTGGCAGTCCCGAGCATTCTGGCCAACATCACCGTCCCTTTGGTGGGCATGGTGGATATCGCCGTATCCGGCCGCCTGGGCAATGTGGCGGCCATCGGAGCCATCGCCGTGGGGTCCATGCTCTTCGACCTGCTGTACTGGAACTTCGGCTTTCTGAGAGTCGGCACAGGCGGTCTGACCGCACAGGCATATGGACGCAGAGACCTTCCGGGAGCAATAAAATACTTCGTTCAGGGAGAAGCCACGGCCCTGCTCTCAGCCTTATTCCTCATCGCCATCCAGTGGCTGTTCGTAGAAGCCGCCTTCACATTCATCGACTGCTCGGAGGAAGTACAGGAACTGGCCCGCAAATATTTCTTCATAAGGATATGGGACGCCCCGGCCACCCTCTCGCTGATGGTCTTCAAAGGCTGGTTCATAGGCATGCAGAACACTGTATTCCCTATGATTGTGGATATGACGGTCAACATCGTCAACCTGTCGGCAAGTATCTGGCTGGGTCTGCACACGCCTTTGGGATTTGCCGGAGTGGCCTTAGGCACGGTCATCGCCCAGTACACAGGCCTCATCCTGGTCTCTGTACTTATGGCCGTACACTACCGCAAACTATTGGGATATGTAAACATAAGGCGGGATGTGCGGTTCAAGTACATGAAATCATTCTATGTGCTCAATGCCAACCTCTTCCTCCGCTCGCTGTGTTTTATGCTTATCTACTGCGGATTCACCTCACTCGCAGCCCACTACGGAGATGTACAGCTGGCCGTGAGCACTATCATCATGAAACTGCTGATGCTCTACTCCTACATCCTCGACGGCTTCGCATACGCCGGTGAGGCACTTACCGGACGCTACATAGGAGCTCAGGACAAGCCGTCACTGAACCGAGCCGTCCGTCTGCTGTTTATATGGACAGCCGGACTGGCCGTAATCTCGACCGTAGCCTATGGTATCGGCGGACAATGGATGGTCAGCATGATGACCACCGAAAGCGCGGTCATCGATGCATCCAGACCTTATATGATATGGCTGGTGATTATGCCGGCGTTCAGCTGCCTGGCCTTCATGTGGGACGGCATCTTCATCGGAGCGACTGCAGCACGGGCCATCCGCAACGGAATGATATGGGCCTGTGCATCATTCTATATCTGCTACTTCGCCTTCAAGGGCATCATGGGCATCCAGGCCCTCTACATGGCCTACTTCGCCCACCTCATCGCCCGCGACGTCTACATGACCCTCACCGCCCGCCGTCAAGTATTCTCCCGCATAGGGACAGTGCCGTCCCAGAGTTCAAGGGCTTTGTGAAGCTGGGTGTCCTGACGCAGAGCGGATTCGGCACCGCCGCGACGGAGATAGAATTTCAGGGCTATCTCGTCCTCAAGCAACGGTTTGATACGGGACTTGTTGACCTGCAAGAGCTCTTCTTTCGAAAGCGAGAGCTTCGAGAGCAGGGTATCCATCTCATCGCCTATGCCGTTACCGACTCCGTCAAGAACCTTCTCGCGCTTTGCTGCCTCTATGACTTCCTCCATCTCTATCTGCGATTCGGTACGGGCATCGAATTCCCTCTGCGAAGCATATCGCACAAAATCCGCATACTCATCATCAGTAAGGCAAAACTCGCCGGCCGGAGCTATGGTATCGTGAGCATTGAAGTACATTATGGCATAATCGCTGAGGATATTACTGTAGATCAACGAGATTATCGGACGACTATAGTAAGCCGGCTCTACTGCTATATCAGGAGTGATACCTCCTCCATCATAGACCGAACGGCCATGACGGGTCTTGAACTCCTTCTTTAGCGAGTCAGGAACAGTGCCCACGCTGCCGTCCTCATTACGATGGCTGTAATCTATGGCCTGCACGCATCTGCCGCTGGGAGTATAGTATTTGGCCGTAGTCAGCTTCAGCGATGTATTGTATCCTGCGGGACGGATAGTCTGGACAAGTCCCTTGCCGTAAGTCCGCACACCGGCCACCGTCGCACGGTCCATATCCTGAAGCGCTCCGGCGACTATCTCCGAAGATGACGCGGAACTCGAGTTGACCATCACAAGCAGAGGCAGCAGTGTGTCCACGGGAACTGACTCTGTCCTGTACTCAAAATCAGCGTCCGGATGCTTGCCCTTGGCCGAGACTACAAGAGTTCCCTGAGGCACGAAGAGCGACACTATGTTGACCGCCTCGTTCATCAGACCGCCGCCGTTGCCCCGCAGGTCAAGCACCAGCCGCCTCATCCTGCCGTCAGCCCTGAGATTTTCCAGTGCTTTGCGCACATCCTTGGAGCCTCCCTGCGTAAAGCCCCCTATCTGAATATATCCTGTCGTATCGTTCACAAAGCCGTAATAAACCACATCCGGGATATGAATCCTTTCCCTGACCAGGACGACATCGACTGTGTCTCCGCCACGGCCTTTGACTACAGTCATGTGAAGGTCCGTACCGGGCCTGCCGCGCATCCGGCTGCTGCACTGATCCACAGGCAGATCCTTGGTACTTATTCCCTCGATGGCCACTATGGTGTCGCCCGGATTGAGTCCGCACTTGACCGCAGCGGAATTCTCATAAGGCTCGGCAATGATGATATAGCCCTTGGCCGTTTTCTGAATAAGAGCGCCCACTCCGCCGTAACTGGCTGTCGTCATGATATCGAGGCTTTCTTCATCCTCCTCGGGGATAAATACCGTGTACGGGTCCAGACTGGCCAACATAGCGTCCAAACCTTTATGAATCAATTCATCAAGACTTACGCTGTCCACATACTGAGACTGTAGGGTCCTGAGGGCCATTGACTGTATCTCAAGATATTTGCCGGCATTGAACTCCTCGGACTGAGCCCGGAGAGGCCATGCGGACAAGACTGTCGAGACGGCGCATACGGCCGCCGTCATAAAAAATACTGATTTCTTCATAAGAATATTGTTCTCCTATGCCGGAACAAATTACATGCCGCGGATACCTGCCTCCGGATCGAGGCAGAAATCCAAGTCACTTTTTATCCGCTCCACATCCATGCCGCGGCCTATGAATACGATCTTCTGCATACGGTCGCCATAGTAGTCGTCCCAGTCGCGGGAAAAGCCGGGATCACCGGCCTTGAGCTGTTCCAGTTCATCCTCAGGAGCAGTGGCATACCACTGTCCGGCCTCCTTCAGCTGCTTCTGACGGCCAGCCTGCTCGAACATATAGGACATGTCCGGATCCTGCGTAAAATAACAGATACCCTTGGCCCTTATCACCTCCGCCGGCCAACGCCTGGTGACAAAACTGTCGAACCTATTGATATCAAAGGCAGGGCGGCGGTAATATACAAATGTACTTATGCCGTATTCCTCCGCCTCACCCTCCTCATGGTCATGATCGTGGTCATGATGATGGTGATGATGCCCCTCATGTCCCCTGGCCTCGGCCTCCTCTTCCTCTGTAGGCACGGACTCGATACCACGAATCCAGCCGGCCGATGCGGCCACACGGTTGAAATCAAACATCCCGGTATTGAGAATTGAGTCCAAGGCGACTTCCGCCCAGTCACTTTCCAGGATTCTTGCCGACGGCTGCACGGCCCTTATTATCCTGCGGATACGATCCAGTTCATCAGCAGTCACCTCCGACGCTTTGTTTATCAGCACGATATTACAGAATTCCAGCTGCTGTACAATCAGATTCTCAATATCGTCTTCCTCTATACCGCTCCTGGTCAGACTGTCCCCGCAGGCAAACTCGTCCCGCATGCGCAGGGCGTCCACCACAGTCACGATAGAGTCCAGCCTGGGATAACCGTATTCCTTAAGTCTCGGATCCACCCTCGGCATGGTGCATATCGTCCTGGCTATAGGCTCCGGCTCGCAGATACCGCTGGCCTCTATGACTATATAGTCGAACTTACATGACCTGACCAGCTCAAAAAGCTGCTCCATCAGGTCTGTCTTGAGCGTACAGCATATACAGCCGTTCTGCAGGGCGACCAGGCTGTCGTCCTGAGTTCCCACCACTCCGCCTTTCTGGATAAGATCCGCATCTATGTTGACTTCTCCGATATCATTTACTATGACGGCAAACCTTATACCCTTCCGATTGGAAAGAATGCGGTTCACCAATGTAGTCTTCCCGCTGCCCAGATATCCGGTAAGGAGCAGCACGGGAGTGTCTTTCATACTCATATTCTGTTCAATATCTGTTCTACTATCTTGCGGTCATTGCTCAGACGAGGCACCTTATTCTGCCCGCCCGTCTTGCCGCGCTCCTCCATCCATCCGTAAAATGTACCCGGGGGCACAGAATTCAGTTCCAGCATGGTCATCGTCACATCTCCGGTACGCTTGGCCTCATAGTCCGAGTTACGGCGGCACAGGGCGGCATCAAGCATCTTACGGAAATGCTCAAGCCGCTCCGGATCACGCACAGCGCCCTGACTTCCGGCAGAGAACTCCACTACCCACTGATGCGCGCCCTTGGCATGACTCTCGTCCATAAAGACCGGAGCAACCGTATAGTCCGTCACCTCTACCCCGCATTCACGGCAGGCCTCCGAAAGGGCCTCCTCCGCGTTATGTATCATCAGCTCCTCTCCGAACGCATTGATATAAAGCTGTGTACGACCGGTTATAATGATTCTGTGCGGACAGAGCGAAGTAAACTCTACGCAGTCTCCTATCAGATACCGCCACAGTCCGCTGTTGGTGGTTATCACCATCGCATACCTCACTCCGGTATGTACCTCATCCACCGTATACACCTCGTCCGACTCTCCTGCCAGGACTTTGTCCAGAGAACGCATCGGGATGAACTCGAAGAACACTCCGTTGTCCAGAGTCAGGGCCATTCCCTTCTGCGCCGGATCGTCCTGCAGGGCGAAATAACCCTCCGAGGCGTTGTAGTTCTCCAGATAATGCATTCTGTCCGAAGGAATAAGCCGACGGTACCGTTCCCTGTAAGGCTCGAAACTTATGCCTCCGTGCATGAAAAGCTCAAGATTGGGCCAGATATCCGTCAGATAGCGGACATTGTTATACTCCAGCAGCCGTTCTATCATAATCAGGTTCCAGGACGGAACGCCCGAAAAATTCGTGACATTCTGCTTTGAACATACGCGACAGATGCCCTCTATCTTTTCCCTGAAGTCCGCCATCATGGCGACATCCTTGGAAGGTGTACGGACTATCTCAGCCACCGAAGGGCTGTTGCTCAACAGGATAGCCGACAGGTCTCCATTCCTGGCCCCGCCACCGGAGAGCTCGTCCACCTTGACGCTGCCGCCGAGTGTCAGTGCCTTACCGTTGAAAAGCCGCGAATCCGGATACCTCCTGATATAAGTCGCTAACATGGTCTTGAATCCACTGTAATGACATCCGGAGAGATTGGACGGAGTCACCGGGATGTACTTGCTCTTATCCGAACTCGTACCGCTGGACTTGGCGAACCAGCGGACTTTCTCGTTCCAGAGGACATAATTCTCTCCACGGCGCAGGCGTTCGATATACGGTGCAAAACCATCATACTCCCTCACCGGCACCGCCCGCCTGTATTCAGTATAATCCCTTATCCCGTCAAAACCATATTCGTGTCCGAATGCCGTGTCACGGCCTGCCTCAAGCAACTGTCTGAATACATGATTCTGTACGGTTCCAGGATGCGCACAACCTTGATCGAACTTTCTGAGCAGCGGACTCAGTGCCGCCATCACCACCTTATTGATCACCGACATACTCATTGAATTTGTCAAGCGAAGATAGTGATAATTACTGAAAAAGGTGAAGAATTCAGCGAAGTTTCGACATTTGGTGCAGGACTTCTACAGAACGCAAGTCTATACGGGAGCCGGTATGGAACTCGAGCCAGCGGATAACGGCCTCGATCAGTTCTTTCCGCTCTGCTCCGGTCATAGGCAGTGACAGCGCATCCTCGAAGGACGCTTCGTGAATGGAGCGGAGCCTGTCAGTCTGCTCAAGGGTAAACGGATTGAAATCCAGATTAAATCCCCTCTCGAAAGGGAAGCCGAGAAATGCGGTGTACCTATCCAGAAACCACAGGTGGAAATTGGCCGGACTGCCCTCGACGGCCTCCAGCTTCAGGACAGCATCCTCCAGAAAGGCATACAGTTCCTCGTCCCGTTCGGAATGCAGCAGAGTGCGGTAGAGCAGCTCGCTGATGAACATCGCTATGGATATCTTGTCAAAATCCTCGCGGATCGAATGCAGGCGGTACTTCGGGGAGAACTCCTTCAGATACGGCATACTGCCTTTCGGACTTCTCGACGCCACATAGTTGACGATACTCAGCGGATGCAGCAGCACTGTCCCGTGATTTGAGGAGCCTCTCTTCCCATTGGCCTGACGGAATGCTCCGCGCAGAATAAAACTGACGCGCCCCTCCTCCTGAGTATAGCCGTGGACTATCAGGGAAGTATCCCCGTATTTGAGAGTATGAAGGACAATCATCATCTCCCGCTGCCGGTCAGATGCTCCTGCCGCATCCACTCTGCGAACTTCCTCATGGCCTCGCCGCGGTGGGAAATGGCATTTTTCTGTTCATGGGTAAGCTCGGCGAAAGTCTTCGTGAGACCGTACTTTTCAGGGAGAAACACAGGGTCATAACCGAAGCCGTCCTTTCCGGAGGGAGCACCGGCAATCTCGCCCTCTACACGACCCTCGAACAGCTCATGGCCCTTGTCGCTTACACACGCCACCACACAACGGAATCTTGCAGTACGCTGCCTACTGCCATCCTTCTCTACGGGCACATCCTTCAATTCGGAGAGGAGCTTGCGGACATTGTCCTCCGCCTTCTTCCCCGGACCGGCATAGCGGGCCGAGAGCACCCCGGGAGCCCCG
>DXAT01000071.1 GCA_019116965.1 Candidatus Coprenecus pullistercoris | reverse complement strand
ACGACATCTCTACAGAAAGGGATTTTTCATACGAGGGACTGACAGCAGATGAGGCTGTGCGGCATATCGCAAGATTCATATCCAATCTTTGGCAGATTCACCCCTTCGGAGAGGGCAACACCCGCACAGCTGCGGTATTCCTGATAAAATATCTCCGCAGTTTCGGGTTCAATGTAGGAAACGATACTTTCGAAAGGCACTCATGGTTTTTCAGGAACGCCCTTGTCAGGGCCAATTACAATGACCTGAAAAACGGAATAACAGCCACCACAGAGCCGCTGGAAAGATTTTTGCGCCATCTCCTTCTGAACGAGGAGGCCGGCTTGCGGAACAGGACCCTGCATATAAAAGCGGACGGGTTAAAGGTCCGGAATGAACCTTTAAAACACGATTTAAAGGTTCAAAATGAACCTTTAAACAATTTGACCGGAAAGGCATCCTTGACAGAAATAGCTGTTCTACAACTTATAGCGGAGAATCCATCTGTCAAGATTGAAGAGATGGCTGCCAATACCAAAAAATCGAGGAGCACGATAAAGCGGGCGATTGACCGGCTCAGGGAGAAAGGCATTATAGAAAGAACAGGCGCAAAGAAAAACGGATCCTGGAAAATATTGAACGACAATGAACAATGAGCACGAGAAATACATGCGCGATGCGCTGAGGGAGGCGCGGAGGGCTGAGGCCGAGGGGGAGATCCCCATCGGGGCGGTAGTGGTGTGCGAGGGGCGGATCATCGCCAGGGCGCACAACCAGACCGAGACCCTGCACGACCCAACGGCCCATGCCGAGATGCTGGCCATGACGGCTGCTACAAGCTATATTGGAGGCAAATATCTTCCGGAATGCACTCTTTATGTCACTGTCGAGCCGTGTCCGATGTGCGCCGCCGCCATGGCCTGGACCCAGGTCGGAGCGGTAGTCTACGGAGCTGACGACCCGAAACGGGGATACACTCTGTTCACCCCGTCCCTGCTGCATCCAAGGACAAAAGTCATCAAGGGTGTGCTGGCAGAGGAATGCGGCACTGTCATGAAGGAATTTTTCAAAAAGATAAGGAGATAAGCGCTGGATGGAACTCGAATGGCTTCTTGATCTCGGATATGCGGGCCTGTTCATCGGGACATTCTTGGCTGCGACCATCATTCCGTTTTCGTCGGATTTTCTTATTGTCGGCATTCTTGTCGGAGGCGGGGATCCGTTGGCATCATGGAGCATAGCTACTGCTGGTAACTGGCTCGGCGGACTGACATCCTACTGGATAGGAAGAGCCGGCAAATGGGAGTGGATCGAGAAATGGTTCCGAGTCAAGAAAGAGACGCTTGAGAAGCAGAAGTCCAGAATCGACAAGTACGGCTCTCTGCTCGCCTTCCTGACATGGCTGCCGTTTGTCGGAGATGTGTTTGCCATTGGTTTGGGGTTCTATAAACTGCATTTCGGTAAGTGCGCTATCTACATGCTTATAGGAAAAGGTGCCCGTTTTGCATTCTGGCTGGCTCTTTACTACATTTTCGGCGACAGCCTGCCGACATTTTAGAATTTTGACTATCTTTGCACTTTGGTATTGACCTATGGTGTAATGGTAGCACTACAGATTTTGGTTCTGTCTGTAGAGGTTCGAATCCTCTTAGGTCAACGATGAGATGAATAAATCTTTTTTCATAACTTTACTTTTTTTGATGATTACACCCTTGATTTTCAACGGGTGTAATTTTCATAATGAGGCAGTCCGGGGGCCACAGCCGTTTCCCTCGGTCTCTGTTCCGGCCATGCTTGTAGGGCAGGAAGCTGCCGAGTATGCGGCAGAACATTTCTGGGACAGGTATTTCGACTCCACAGCGTCATGGGCAGGCATCTCCGATACACTTATAGGCGGTGTCAACAGGTCTGATATGACTGCCGCTGTCCGTGAATACATCATGGCGCTCTGGTCTGTGCCTTATGACAAGGCTCTGCATGCCCAGCAGCGGCTCATGTCGCTTGCCGAAGCCTCCATGGAGGCCGATACTGCCGGACAGATCTATGATTTTATCGCGGCCACGATGGAGTCCGCTCTGTGGCATCCTCTTTCTGAACTGCGCAACGAGGGACTGTATGCCCCGGTTGTGGAGAGCATTCTGAGGACAGGGCGTACCGGAGAGCATTTCAGCTCATATTATCAACAGCAACTGGCGGTCTGCATGAACAACCGCCCGGGCACTCCGGCGGCCGACTTTACATTCACGGACTCCAGGGGAGGTTTCCACAGCCTGTACGGTACACCCGGTGAATACACGCTTCTGCTGTTCTCCAATCCCGGCTGTCCGGCATGCCGTGAGATTATCGCCATGCTGAAGGATTCTCCTCTTATCACATCCATGATTAAGGACGGCCGTCTTACGCTGCTGAGCATCTACATCGATGAGGATGTGGCAGAATGGTTCAAGGGACTGGCCGACTATCCCGACGAGTGGATTACGGGCTACAATCAGGACCTGGCCATCAGGGATGCTCTCCTGTACGATGTTAGGGCCATCCCTTCACTTTATCTTCTGGGCAGCGGCAAGAGGGTTATATTCAAGGACATCTCACCCTTCATGCTTATGCTTCAACTCCCCCTTCTCCAGCCTTGTATGTAATTTGCATGTAAGGTTTTTATTTTTTTAACAGGTAAATTATGTTGAAATTCTCAAGAAAGGGGATTTCTGTGTCTGTGGTATTGGACAGGCGCAGAATAAAGGTGAACGGTATGTATCCGGTGAAAATTGAGGTTGTATGGAACAGAAAGCAGAAATATTTCCCGACAGGAGTGGATATGTCGGAGAATGACTGGAAAAGGCTGTCGGAGAAGCATAGGAAAAGCTATGGGATGGAGGAGATAGAAGAATGCTTCAGCCGCATCAGGGGAGAGGTGTCTGATATGCTGGACAAAGGGGTATTCTCGTTAGAGGTTCTGGAGGTGCGTTCCGGGCGGTCCAAACGCTTCAATGTCAACAAGGCGTTCCGTCAGGAGATGGAGCGTTGTATGCAGGAGGGAAGGATTAACTCCTTTTACAGGTACCGTTCCACACTGCTTAATCTGGAACGGTATGCGGGAGAAGATATCCAGTTCTCTTCCATAACTGCCGCATGGTTGGAGAGATGCGGAGATTTCTGGGCGGATGAGGGCAAGAGCGCAACTACGGTATGTATCTATATGAAGACATTGAAGGGTGTCGTCAACAAGGCTGTTGCGGAAGGTTATATAAAAGGTGTCTCTTATCCGTTTGGCAGAAACGGCTATGTGATACCTAAGGGTGCTGTCCGCAAAATAGCTCTGTCCAAGGAGCATATCAAGAAACTTATGAATTACAAAGGACCGGCCGCCCTCGAAGAGTACAGAGACCTGTGGGTTTTCTCATACCTGTGCAACGGGATAAACTTCAAGGACATGCTGTCTCTCAGATACGGTAATGTCGTGGACGGTGAGATATGGTTTATCCGTTCCAAAACGAGATATGCCTATGGTGGAAGCAAGATCATACACGCGGTCCTGTCTCCTCAGATGAGGGCTATAATATCAAGGTGGGGCAATCCGGCGGTGTCCTCCGACACATATATATTCAGGTTCATGGACGACGGTAAAAATGAGCTTGACGCGGAGATTCTTGTGAGAAATGTGATACGACGCTGTAACGCTGCGTTGAAAAAGATTGCCGGGCAGCTGGGCATACCGGTTTTTACGACATATTCCGCCAGGCACTCTTTCGCTACGGTCATGCAGAGGAGCGGTGTGGATCTACCGTACATATCGGAATGCCTTGGTCATTCCAGTCTTGCCGTAACTAAAAACTATCTTGCCGGCTTCTGTAAGGAGGACAGGTTGCGAAATTCGGCGCTTCTGACCGATTTCGACTGATGCAGGTCTGCATGCAAAGATATGCAAAAGGTAAATAAACAGCGGGCTATAGGCGGTCTTGACAGAATCGGGTGTTACACATAGTTATAATTTAAAAAATAAGTTTTTCTTACGGTACACCCTATAGTGTATGAAAAGCCAAAACACGCACAAATATATACGATTTATTTTTCATAACAAAATTTTGCATTGAAATAATGTTCTTTTGTAGGATGTCGGGCCTATTTGAATGAAAAACTGACTTATTCCTATGTGTAACAAACAAATGCAGTTATGAAAAAACATTTTTTCAGAATGGTGGCAATGCTTGCGCTGGTATGCGGAGTGTTTGCCTTTACCGGCTGTGCTGACTACGAGAGTGACATCAACTCGCTCAATGAGCGTCTTGATGGGCTTGAGACCGGTCAGATAGCCAGCATGGAGGATCAGATTGCCTCCATGACAAACGCTATCGATGAGGCCAATGGCCTTATCGCAACATTACAGGGCGATGTCAATGGTTTGGAAGAGGCACGGGATCTTATGAACCAGCAGATAGAGGCTCTTAACGGTAGCATAGAGGAGATTATGGGCGATATTGAGGAAATCAACGGAAGTATCGCCGGTCTTGAATCCGATGTGGCTGCCAATGCTTCTGAGATAAAGTCTCTTAAGGAAGAACTGGCAGAGAAGACACAGGAGTTGGCAGACCTGACATCCCGTGTTGCGGAGCTCGAGGGTGCCGTTGAGAATCTCGAGCAGCTGACAAAGAACCTTCCGGAACTGGAGGAGACTGTCGCCGCTATAGAGGAGAATTATCTTTCAAAGGCTGAGGCTGCGGATATTTATGCTACTATTGAGTCTGTTTTCAGTCTGGAGGAGGAACTTGGAAAAGTTTCGGGAAGACTGGAGTCTCTTGAGAATCTCAATATAGGAGAGAGACTTACAGCACTGGAGAATAACTACAAGGATTTGTCGGAAATTGTAGTTCCCGGTCTGGAGGAGGCTATTGCAAAGGCCCAGACAACTGCGGACAACGCTCAGAAGGCAGCTGATGCCGCACAGGAATTCGCAGAGGGTGTGCTCGGAGAGCTGGAAGCTTTGAAGGAAGCTCTTGGAGTGTACTCTGAGGCAGGCAAGCTTGAGGCCAAGATAAATGAACTTGAGGCAATGGACAGCACTCTCAATGCTAAGGACGAACAGTTTGCGGAGCTTATTGAGCAGCTGGATGAGGATCTCAGGGCTGCCGTTGAGGAGCTGGAGGGCAACATCAGTAGTCTCCACAAGGAGATTGCGGACACCAAGGAGGAGATACTCAGCTTAGTGGTGAGCAAGGAAGAGTTCCCCGCTATGGTAGAGGAGCAAATCCGTAAATCCATCGAGGAGGAAGGAGGCCGGATAAACCAGGCCATATCCGATGCCATAAAGGAGGTCACCAACAACCTCATGTCTCAGATTGAGGATCTTTCAGACAGGCTCGAAGATGTGGAGGTCGCGGTTGAGGATCTTACCAAGCGCATCGAGGCTGCCGAGGGAGAGATAGATGACCTGGCCAACAGGATTCAGAGCCTCGTGTATGTTCCCGAATACAATGACGGCAGGGCTACAGTGTTGTCGTATACCCTCAATAATGTGTCAGTGTCCGACAGCATGGTTGTTACCGCAACTTTCCAGGTTACACCTGCAGCTCTTGCTGAGAATGTCGTGAATCAGTATGAGAATGTATTCGTGAATGTTCTTCCCGTGCTGACAAGATCATCTGACGGGATAGCATTCGTGGCATCTGAGAAGAATTCTACTCTTGTTCTCAAAGATGGCAAGAGCGAGGGCTATATCGATGTGGAGGTCACTGTGCCTGTAAAGACGGAAGACGATGTCATTCTTGCTCCCGGCGGATTTGCTATCTCGCTCTATGTGGCTTCTAAGGAAGAAGTCGAGGCTGTCGTAAACGGTGAGGAGACAGTCGTGGACATGGATGCCGGCACATATATTGCCAGCGATTATATCCAGACCGCAGCAGGTAAAGCCACTGTGCTCGACAATGCATATGTACTGTACAATGAGAAAGCAGGTCTTGAGTATCCCACGATTACGGATGATCCTGTGAATGAAGTCAATTACTACGAAAGGGCTTGGTCTGTTCTTGACAGGGCCGTATCTCTCTACGGAGACAACAACTATGACGCTGAGGATGACGGTACATATACTCTCCACATCAAACTGGGTGATGAGTACTATACGCTTGACGAAGCCGCTAAGATGATGAGGGCCGATGTGAACGACATCACGCCTGGTTTTGATTATATCGCCCAGTACTATGACAGATATGACAGCCCTGCTGACATTGCCGAGTATTTCAATGTGGCAGAGGAGGAGCCTTACGGCCTGAACATAGATATGGCCAAGTCAAGCGCCATGACAGATGTTATCGGTTCGTATGTATTTGCCATGAATACATTCGCATTCGGTGAGGACAGCCGTTTCGGAAGCAAGACCGTGCTGGAAAATGTGGGCAGATATAAGGTTATCAACCTGCCTATCAATATTGACATTACCGCGGACAGAGTAGACTGGACTTATGATTTCGCTTTGGCACATGCCAACAACAGCGACAATCCTTCTGTTCCCAATTTCAAGCCTATTACTAACAATCTGCAGTATTCGGCTGAGAATCTCGGTGCTATCAAGCTTGCTGACATTCTGGCTCTCGCACCCGTTAAGTCTGAGGTCCGTCTTGGAGATTCTCAGGAACCCATGAGTTCTGAGGCACCTGTCATTACATTCAGCAATGCTGTCGGAGAAACCGATTCTACCGGCTCAATAGGTATATCGGTCATCAAGTATGACTTCTCAAGTGAGACAGAGAATGTATACCACTTCACCAATACTTATTATCTTGAGGATTACCAGGTCAACTGCACTGTGAACTTCACGCTGACTCTCGGTATGATGCCTGGTGATCAGTTTGTAAATTACCAGCAGCTTCCCAGGGACATTGAGTTCATACTTACCGGTGCTGACATAATCGGTATCGATAACGGATACAGCAAGGCCTTCAAGCAGCTCAGTCAGCTGAATCCCGGTTGGTTCGCAAGTGAGGATCAGCTTACAGGCTCGATGCAGGTCAATGACCTTACAAAGTACTCTTCATACAGAGACGGTCAGCCTCTATATGAGAATATGGAGCACAATGAGACCAGCAGCGTTTACACGAGACTTTCTGTTGAGCCGACAGCAGAGTATCCGGACGGATCATATGTTCGGGTAAGCTCTTCCAATGTGACGGCTGTAGGCAATGTATTCGACTTCGTTACCACAATCAATACATGGTACGGCGTAACCTATACCTTCACCAACAGCGGTAAGGTGGCCGCTCCTGAGTTCGAGCTCTCATACATACCTACCCATATTTACGGATATGACGGAGAGGATCCTTATGTTCAGCTTGATTACCATCTGAATGCATCGGGCAATGCCTATGTGATTGATGAGGCCAACCTTAGGAACTACTTCGAGGTAACCGATATACCTGACGGATTCAACGGTGAGCTGACAGTGAAGTTCGAGGTGCTGACTCAGGCCAACCCCGCTGAGGGATACCTCAATGTGCCTACAATTCCGGTTCTTAATGTCAACAACCAGAATGGACAGCTCGGTGAATACACTATCGACTGGTCCCGTTATACGGCCCGTGATCTCCAGATAAGGGCAACTCTCTTTGCTTCGGCTGACGCAGTTACCACTAAGGAGATTGAGCTCAACAGTCTTGATCTGACGATTAAGGTTTATCCTTTGGTAGAGGGTGCTGAGATGAAGAGCGCTGCGGATCTCGACTACTTCGGCAACAATTATGTGATGGACGGTGAGTACATCGTTGTCAGCAGAGAGGACAATGAGACTATCAACCTCAATCTCTGGGAGTATGTAAATGCATACGCAAGGTTCAGCAACGGTGAGAACTTCATACCTTATGAGAATGCTCAGGGTGTCCGTTACAACAGTCTGGTATATGTCAACCAGAATGCGGCCATGAAGCTTTACGGAGCCGAGCTCGTATTTGACGCTGATTGTGATGCCGTAACCGGAAATCAGAGAAGAGAGATGGAATACAGTGAAACCACCGGTGTCATAACATACAGGGCTGAGGATGGAGAAATCGCCAACCCGATTTACATCACTGTTGAGGGTCAGCTGAACTACTATCTCGATTACAATCATGTAGAATCTTATCCTGTGACAGTCAAGATTAAGCTCCAGGATGCTGAATAACGATTTTCGTAACTGTAATTAATCAGGTGGGGGTGGTCGGCAAGTAAGGCCACCCTCATTTATATTATTTAAAATGAATAGACTTATGAAAAAGACATTGATGGCAATCGTGATGCTGGCAGCAGCCTCTTTTACCGGGACCGGCTTGTCGGCGCAAGAAAAGGACAATGATACCGGATACGACCAGTTCAGCGGGCATTGGTTCATAGGCGTTCAGGGCGGTGTCGGCCAGACTCTGGGCGAGACCACTTTCGGAACATTGATATCTCCGGCTGCCTCTGTCTCGTTCGGATACCAGTTTACTCCTGTATGGGGACTGCGTGCCGGAATAGGAGGTTGGCAGGCAAAGGGTGCGGTGGTGGATGCCACAAGTACTGTCTACAAATACAATTATCTGCAAGGTAGCGTTGATGTGATGGTGGATCTGTGCGGCATTGCCGGTTATAAGGTAAGCCGAGCGGTGAATCCGTATATATTTGCCGGAGTAGGTGTCAACGGAGCCTTCAACAACAGCGAGGCGCAGGATCTTGCGCCCAGGCTTCCTGAGGATAATCTGCTGTGGGACGGAAGCAAGGTGCTTCCTGTGGGCAGATTCGGTCTTGGCATGGGAGTCCGCATAACCGATGCCGTGCATTTCAATATCGAGGTC
This sequence comes from Candidatus Coprenecus pullistercoris, assembly GCA_019116965.1. Classification (GTDB taxonomy): domain Bacteria; phylum Bacteroidota; class Bacteroidia; order Bacteroidales; family UBA932; genus Coprenecus; species Coprenecus pullistercoris. Next base: position 3,510 of record DXAT01000071.1, on the reverse strand, counting down.
AACGGCAACTTCATGGGAGACAGCTTCAATTCCAAGAAAGGAAGCGCTGTGGACTGGCAGCTGGGAGCAATGGCCGGCTTTACTTTCAAGATAGGCTTGAAGAAGGATAAGAAGGCAGAGCCCGAGCCTGTCCTGTGTGAGGAGGCCGTTGTCGAAGAGACAGTGGATACTGTATCGCCTATGACTCCCGTGGATACTACGGAGGCGCTTCCCGTTCAGGAGGAGGCTGCGGAATCCTCACTTACGGCTGATGCATACGAGGCCGCTGATTTCGAGGCGGTGGAAGAGAACATATTCTTTACCATAGGCAGGAGCGCCTTAAGGGACAGTGAGGTTGTTAAGTTGAACGGTCTTGTCTCCCTTCTCAACGCCAATCTTCAGACCTCCGTTACCGTGACTGGTTATGCTGATAAGGAGACCGGAAGTGCAGAACGCAATATGCAGCTCTCGAAGGAAAGAGCTGAGAATGTGGCTGCGGCTCTTGTCAATGCCGGTGTCAGCGCGGATAGGATAACAGTGCAGTATAAGGGTTCCGAGGAGAGCCCGTTCGATACTCCTGAGCAGAACAGGGTGGCTATATGTATCGTGGATGACGATAAATAATAGATAGCGTCCGCGCCTGTGACAGGTCCGGACAGTTTGCCTTCCAAAAATATTAAATAGGCCCGCCGCTATACCCCTGCGGCGGATTAGGGCGGCTGAATCGCTTTTGGTCGCCCTTTTTAATTCTCCAGAATGGAAAACAATAGGACTTAAATAAAATAACTTCATAATTTTTGCAGACTATGGCAAATACTAAAATCATGACAAATCCTGATTTTGAAGCTAATAATGGTTCCCGGCAGTACAGTGGCAATGTTCCGGGAGCTGATTCAAAGCAGGTGATGGGTTTCCTGTATTCTGTTTCCCGTACTCAGGCCGGAGAATTTTGGCCATTGCATGTCGGCCCTAACAGGATAGGGCGTTCTGCCCAGTGTGAGATATCTCTGAGCGAGGCATCTGTTTCGGAGAATCACGCTACGCTGGTTATTAGAAAGATGCATAATAATGGTCAGAATGCCGGAGTTTTTGTGTTTATTCAGGATACGGGTTCCATGTATGGAACGATGCTTAATGGCGTGACCTTGGATTTCAGCCCTAAGGAGTGTAAGAGCGGTGATATTATCAGTATCGGTGAGAACTATGAGCTGTATTTTGTACTAATCGACTCGGAGGCTCTCGGACTGAAAATAAAACCGGGGTTCAAGTCTACGGTTGTCAAGCCGGAGGAAGATTCGTGGCCTGTCGGTGTTCCAAAAGGTACTATACCGGCTGCAATGTCTCCATTTGACGATAATAGTAAGAAAACAGTACTGGTACCTCCCCAAAGATAGTTTTGTAATATCTTATAGCTTGAGTAGTGTTACAGGCAATTACAACACAGTTTGACGGCAGGGGCTGTATTGAGTCTCTCATCGGTGGCCGTGCAGAGAATCAGGATTCCGCCGGGTGGCAAGATGTTCCGCTTGGTCTTCTTGTTGTCGTGTGTGACGGTATGGGAGGAGCACAAGGCGGAAAGCATGCGTCTGAACTTGCTGTTTCCACTATTGTCTCCGATGTCTCTGAGGCATCATCTGCCGACAATCCGCTTTCGGTGATTCGGAAAGCCGTGTCTCATGCCAATACAGTCATCTATGAGGAGGGGCAGAAAGACGAGTACAAGGGGATGGGTACTACGTTGACTGTTTTGCTGCTTACGGATAAGGAGGCCATAACGGCCCATGTCGGGGACAGTAGAATTTATCAGCTCCGCCACGGCAGGAAAATTTTCAGGACAGACGATCATTCCATGGTATTTGATATGGTGAGGGCTAAAGTCATAACTGAGGAGCAGGCTCGTTTGTCAGATTGCTCAAATATAATTCTGAAAGCTCTCGGTGTATCAGAGTCTGTAGAGGCGGATATGTCTGTGTTGCCGTATTGCAAGGGAGACCGGTTTGTCCTGTGTTCTGATGGTTTCTGGTCTGCTTTTGATGAGACTGTCCTTATAAAGAAACTCTCTGTAAAAGGCAGTCCGGAGGATTTGCTGGAGTCTGTTGCCGATGAGATAGATCAAATTGGAAAAGGTTATGGCGGCAATCATGACAATCTGACTGCGGCTATGGTGATAGTGGATAAAGGCTCGGCCGGTGCCTCAGTCAGGATGCCGCTTTCCAATAGATACATTATGCTGTCGGGCTTATTGCTGATAATAAGTGCATGCTTGAATTTTTATTTCCTCAGGGTCGCATCTGGCTTGAGACATGATGCTTCAGAGTGGGAAAAACGATATGAGGAAGTACATGATAATCTGTACAGACTGCTGTATGAGGACACTGTCGGCACAGACAAAGATTTGATAACGGGAATGGAAACTATATTCTTACAGATGGAGGGAGGGGAAAATGAGTAAGACTGTTTATACAATAGGCCGTGATGAGTCGTGTGATATATGCTTATATGATTCCGAAAATATAGTGAGCAGGTATCACGCTGTGCTCAAAGTACGGGGCAGAGGCAGATATGTGATAGTGGATCAGAGTCTCAACGGCACATATATCAATGGTGTAAAGATTGTCCCTGAGAAAGAAGTCCCGGTGTCGCGTAAAGATACTGTGATTTTTGCCGAGGGGGTGATTCTGGACTGGTCGCTTATCCCGGATGACGGCAGTGAGTTCAGGCGTATTGCAATGGGCGTATTGATTATCGTGGTCTCCGTGGTGCTTGTAGTCATGTGCCTGCTATGGTATATGAACAGTCGTCAGTCCAGGTTTTACGATGTGGAAAAGCCGGAGATGGAACTCGATTATCCGGAAAGACCTGCATTGAGAATTCCTGACACTGATAATACTGCGGGTAGTGATGATGCAAGTCTTATAGTGCGGCAACCTGAGAGAGTGGAAGAGGATGCAGAAGTCTCTTCTGTCCGGGTTGCGGACAGTGTCCGGGAACCAGAAGAAACAGTTTGTGAGTCAGCTAATATTGATGCAATTTATTAATAATTAATTTAATACTATGAAACTAATTGTAATAGGGCGCAATCCCAAACAGGCGGGAATCATAATCCCGAATGAGTATATCAGCAATTATCATGCTGAGATTATCCAGCTGGACAATGGCGGAATGTTCATTGTCGACAAGAGTACCAATGGTACATATCTTAATGGAATGCGTCTCACACCAGGAAAAGAAACAGCTGTAAGACGCGGAGACAATGTCTGTTTTACAGATTACAGAATACCTTTGGACTGGTCGCAGGTACCTGAGATAAAAATACCGGAGGGAGTAAGGCAGACCATAAGCATAGGTTCGCATCATGCCAATACGGTGGTTGTCAACGGTTCGTTGATAAGCCATTTTCATGCAACCATAAGGCAGATGAATGACGGTAAATGGTACATTTGTGACCACAGCATGAACGGTACGACTGTCAACGGCAAAGCTCTCCCTAAGAACAAGTATGTCCCTCTCAGAGGCGGTGATGAGATATCG
>DXAT01000070.1 GCA_019116965.1 Candidatus Coprenecus pullistercoris | reverse complement strand
CTGAACTTCGTTGCTATGCTGTTGGAGGTATTGCCCTTACGGATGAGAAACGCCTCGAAGTCCTGCAAATACTGGATGTCTATCTGCTCAAACCTCTTTCTACCCAGACCGCATTGTTCCAGCAGGTGCTTGCACGAGGTATATTTGACTGCCGAACCGACCTTGCCTATACCCTTTAGATAGTCTATCTGCTGCCGGAAGTATTCGGAGACAGTGCAGTTGATGTACCTGCTTTTCTGGCCGAACAGGGTATCAAAGCTGACCTCCGCATCAAGTGCTTCAAGCCGCTGAATCTTCTTCTCTATCTCCAGTCTCTTTGCAGTTATCTGCATATGGAGAACTTCCGAATCTGGATATGTGGGGATTATATGCTGTTCTGTATCATCCCATGCGCCAAGTGGAAGCACAACTCCTGTCGCAAGATAGCGGACTTTGCCTTTAAGGGTAAATCTTATATGTATCGGAGCGGTATTGCTTTTACTGGCTTTGTCTCTTCTTTGAATGATTTTTATATTGATACTCATACTGTTACGATATGAGCAAACGATGTATCCCTATACCGACAGGGGTAAAGATTGGGGTAAATGCAGGGGTAAACATTCTCCCGAAATCAGCCTCATTTTACCGGAAATCCACCTCCGTTCACTGATATTCCGGACAAGGCCACAGATGCGTCACAGCCTTGTCAGAGCGACATAACAGACTGACATATACGAAAATAGCCCCACCGAAGCGAGGCTAAATCTGGAGCGGAAAACGAGACTCGAACTCGCGACCCCGACCTTGGCAAGGTCGTGCTCTACCAACTGAGCTATTTCCGCGTTTGGGACGGCAAAGATGAAAACAATTTTTCAAATCTCCAAATTTTTGCCGCATTAATTTTTCTCCATGAGTATACCGGGAACAACATATACTGACTCAGAACCGTTTACACCCATTGCCGTCTACAAAATCGCCCCCAACATCAGTCAGAAACCGACATTGGGGGCGATTATTTTCACAAATCCTTGAATATCAAGCGATATTCCCAAGGATACGCACCCAGGACATACATAAACTATATCGAGGTCTCGAACTCACGCAGGAAACGGACATCGTTCTCGAAGTAGAGACGGAGATCCTTGACCTGCCATTTGAGCATGGCGATGCGCTCCACACCCATCCCGAATGCGAAACCGGTATATTCCTTAGAATCGATGCCGCAGGCTTCCAGCACATTAGGGTCTACCATGCCGGCACCCATGATCTCCAGCCATCCGGTGCCCTTACAGATGTTGCAGCCCTTGCCGCCGCAGATATTGCAGCTGATGTCCACCTCTGTGCTCGGTTCTGTGAAGGGGAAGTAGGAAGGACGCATACGGATCTTGGTATCCGGTCCGAACATCTCGCGCACGAAGATCAGCAGGGTCTGTTTGAGGTCTGCGAACGATACATTCCTGTCCACATAAAGGCCTTCCACCTGATGGAAGATGCAGTGAGCGCGGGCGGAAATGGCCTCGTTGCGGAACACTCTGCCCGGGCAGATGACCCTTATGGGCGGCTTGCGGGTCTCCATAGTCCTTACCTGCACGGAACTGGTGTGGGTGCGGAGCAGTATCGGATTGACTCCGGAGGAGATGAAGAAGGTATCCTGCATGTCCCTGGCCGGATGGTCCGGAGGGAAATTGAGGGCCTCGAAGACATGGTGATCGTCTTCTATTTCCGGACCTTCTGCAAGAGCATAACCCTGCTTGCGGAAGATGGATATGATCTCCTCGCGGGTAATGGATATCGGGTGACGGGTTCCCAGCTCGAAGTGATCCCCCGGCATGGTCATATCGAAAGACGGGGCAGTACTGTCCTGCGATTCCGCAGCCTTGCTCCTGAGCTCCTCTATTTTGGCAGCAGCAGCATTCTTGAGATTATTGAGTTTCTGCCCGAACTCCCTCTTGCGGTCAGCCGATATGGTCTTGAACTCATCGAAGAGCTGGGTGATCTCGCCTTTCTTGCCGAGCAGACGGACTCTCAGTTCCTCGACTTCCTTTTCATTTCTGGCCTTGGCACTCTGTATCTCGGCCAGGATATTCTCGATTCTCTCGTTAAGCATGACCTTCTACTCCCATTTTACAGCTTTACGAGACAAAGGCATGGTCATGCAGCGTGCTCCACCGCCTCCACGCGGTAATTCGGAACCCTCTATAGTTACGACACAGCGCTTGTCGCCATCGACCGAGGCCTTACCGTTAATGACATCCCAGGCCGGAATAATCTCAAATCCGTGATTGGAAAGCTCATTGAGCGTATGTGTATTGCGGGCATATGAAATAACCTTGCCTGGAGCAAACGCGAAGAAGTTGGCACCGCTGTGCCACTGCTCCCTCTCCTGGTCCCACTCATCGGCCGCTCCACCGCAGACGATAGGCTCGAGATCCATGCCGAGACGACGCAGGACAGAAAGAATATTGGACACGCTGTTGATCTTGACCACCTTGCCGTTCTCCATGGTGATATGGACGGTCTGATACTGGTTGTCGCCGAGGATAAGCGGCTCAAACACCATGCACTTGTCCCTGTCGAGCAGAGTGAACACCATGTCGAGGTGAATGAATGACTCCGGCGAGTGGGGAAGCTGCTGTATGATGATGTGGCGGCGCCCCTCGGGAAGCAGCGCTCCGAGTTTGGATGCCAGCAGATCGATACCCTGAGTACTGGTTCTCATACCGTTGCCGATAAGAAGGATGTCGTCACGCGCAATAAGGATATCACCTCCCTCCATGTAGATGTCCGGACTGAGCGGCTTGTGGTCGTACGCGTCGATGATGCCGCATTCAAACTCCCCGCTGCCTTTGTAGATGGCCTCCATGATGATTGACTCTCTCATCCTGACGCGGTTGGCCATCTTGCAGATAAGGGCGTTGTTGCCTATGGTCACAGCTGCGTCGCGAGTGAAATAGAAGTTGTACAAAGGGAAAAGGGCGTAATAGTCCTCATTGAGGAATGATGTCAGGGTGTTGATCTTGGCCGGCAGACCTTCGATGAGGACTTTTGCCAGTCTTGCCGAAGACATGTCCATGAGCATGTCATAATAGTCGGTTACCTGTTCCATGGCGCAGATATTTCCGACCAAAGCCTTTCTTTCAGCCCCATTATCAAGAACCTTGACAAGCAGGTCGTGCACCGTGTACACTTTTGCAAGCTTGGAGAGCACTCCGCTCAGCTGCCTGTATTCTTCCTGTGCAATCGACAGATTGAGGATATCGCTGTACAAAGCTCTCTGCGCCATCTTGGGAGTCATGTTCTCCACCTCCGCTCCGGGAGTGTGGAGCAGGACAGCCTCAAGATTTCCAATCTCCGACTGGATGTTTATCTTCAATGGTTTTTTGTCTGCCATATAATTGTTTTTTTGGTTTTACATAAATCTGGATTTCTCATTGACCGCAAGATCCGCAAGTATCTCCTTGAACTTCGAATCATCACGGGGACATATCATAAGTACATCATCGGTATTGACTATAAGATAGTCCTTCATGCCTTTCACCACCACGAGCTTGTCCTTTTCCTGAGATATCACCACGCATCCCGAGGTGGAATCTATCATGGTGTCTGTGCATTTGACCAGGTTGCGGTCACTGTCCTTTGCGGCATGAAGATAAAGGGATTCCCATGTACCGAGGTCAGACCACCCGAAAGAAGCCTGGAATACCCAGGCCCTGCTGGTTTTCTCCATCACTCCGTAATCAATGGATATGGCCGGACATTCCTCGTATATCCTGGTGATGAAATCCTGCTCCTGCGGCGTACCGTAATATCTGTCCCCGTCATTGAAAAGAGTAAATACCTCCGGAAGCCACTTTGCCAGCGCGGAGCATATAGCGGAGACATTCCACACGAATATTCCGGAATTCCATAAAAATTCTCCGCTCTCCACAAACACCTTGGCAAGCTCCCTGTTGGGTTTTTCTGTGAAAGTCTTGACCTTATAGGCGATATTGCCGTCAATGGTCTTGGACTGCTTCATGTTGCACTGTATATAGCCGTAGCCTGTCTCCGGGCGTGTAGGGTCGATTCCGAGAGTGAACAGCTCATCTTTTTCCGAAGCATATTTCATGGCAGCGGATATGGTATCCACGAAAAGCGCCTCATTGGATATGAAGTGGTCGGAAGGAGCGACCACCATCGTTGCGGCAGGATTCACCGCGCGTATTTTAGTCGAAGCATAGGCTATGCACGGGGCGGTGTTGCGCCGGTACGGCTCAGCCAGGATATTCTCTGCGGCAAGTTGGGGCAACTGCCTGCGCACCAGATCCACATAGGACTGGGATGTCACTACGATGATGTTCTCGGCGGGCACTATTCTGGCAAAACGGTCGTATGTAAGCTGGAGAAAACTTTTACCTATTCCGAGGATATCGAGAAACTGTTTGGGCATAGCGTTTCTGCTCACAGGCCAGAACCGGCTTCCTATGCCGCCGGCCATGATTACGCAATAGTAGTTTTTGTCCATGTCTGATCTTTATATGTTAATGTCTTGTCTTCTATCCTTTATCGGCAGGAAAGCATCCCTGATAAACCTGATGTGTCTGACACCTCCTTCCGGTTCCAGGACTACGGACATGATATCGAAATGTATGTCGCAGTCCAGTTTTCTCATCCTGAGATACGCACTTGCCGCGGCCTCAAGGTTGGCCTGCTTGCACCTGTCCACCGCCTGTTCCGGGTCGGCAGCAAGCGGAAGAGTCCTCGTCTTTACCTCAACGATATGGAGACCGTCCTTATCGGCAAGTATCAGGTCGATTTCCTTGTAGCGGCAGCGCCAGTTCCTCTCAAGCAACTTGAATCCATCCCGCAAAAGATATTCCAAAGCGGTATCCTCTCCCAATTTTCCGACCGCCTGCCTGCTGTCTGCCGGAACAGTGCATGCCGTCACCGCCCTCCCCGGCTTTCTCTTCCGTCCCGTTCCGCCCACATTGACCGGTCCGGGTCCCTGCATCCTCCTTCTTCTCCTCATACATTCCGGTATAATGTGCAAAGATAACCAAAATACTTCTATTCAGAGCCAGGCTCTATGAAAATAAGAAGAGAGACAATAAAAAATTTGGAGAATTGGAAAATTGTTTTCATCTTTGCGGCGCTTTTCGGGAGAAGAGCAGAGTTTGTGGACAGATTTGACTGCTTGCAACCACGGTAAAAAATGCTAAAATGAATCTTTCATACAGTTAGTGTTTTGTCAAATCTCTCCGTAAACTCACACGGAAGAGATTTATTTTTTATAAGCACTTATATCATGTCATACTTTTTCACTTCAGAATCTGTTTCGGAGGGCCATCCTGACAAAGTGGCCGATCAGATTTCTGACGCTATCCTCGATGACTTCCTGCGCCAGGATCCGGACGCGAAAGTAGCTTGCGAGACCTTTGTCAGCACAGGACTCGTCGTCATCTGCGGCGAAGTACGCTCAGAGAACGCATATGTGGACATACAGCATGTGGCCCGAGGAGTCATAGACCGTATCGGCTACACAAAGGCCGACTATATGTTCGATTCCAAGTCCTGCGGCATACTCTCGGCCCTGCACGAGCAGTCCCCCGACATCAACAGGGGAGTCGTCAACGAGGTCAGGGAAGAGCAGGGTGCCGGAGACCAGGGCATGATGTTCGGATACGCCTGCAACGACACCGAAGAATACATGCCTCTGCCTCTTACTCTTGCACACATCACTCTGATAGAGCTGGCTAAAATACGCCGCGAGGAACCGCAGCTTATGCCTTACCTCCGTCCGGACGCCAAGTCCCAGTTCACCATTGAATACGATGACAACCATCATCCGCTCAGAGTTCACACCATAGTCGTTTCCACACAGCACGATGACTTTCCGGCAGCCGACGGTATGATTCCCGGCACACCGGAAAACGATGCGGCAATCCAGAGCAAGATAAAGGAGGATATAGAGAAAATCCTCCTCCCCAGAGTCATCTCCCGTCTTCCAGAAAGGACCCGCCGCCTCTTTGACGGCAATTTCATCCTGCATGTCAATCCTACCGGCAAGTTCGTCATCGGAGGCCCTCACGGAGACACAGGACTCACCGGCCGCAAGATTATCGTGGACACATACGGCGGCAAGGGGGCTCACGGAGGCGGAGCCTTCTCAGGCAAGGACCCCAGCAAGGTGGACCGCTCGGCCGCATACGCAGCCCGCTACATCGCCAAGAATATGGTGGCAGCCGGAGTCGCCGACGAGATTCTCATCCAGCTGGCCTACGCCATAGGAATCGCCGAGCCTGTGAGCATCTTCGTCAACACTTACGGCACATCCAAGGTCGGACTTACAGACGGAGAGATTGCCGCACGGATACGCACGCTGTTTGACCTGCGCCCAGCAGCAATCATAGAGCGTTTCGGGCTCAGAAACCCTATCTACCTCCCTACTGCATCCTACGGCCACTTCGGACGCGATCCTTTCAAGCGTAAGGTGGAGCTTATACGCGACGGCAGAAAAGTGGAGAAAGAGCTCCAGTTCTTCGGATGGGAACTCCTCGACTCCGTAGACCTGATACATAAGGAATTCGGTCTTTAGTCAGACTACGGCAGACTTTATCTATCCTATGCCGGGACGCTGCACGAAAGCGATACTGGCATAGGATATTTTTATATCCGGAACTATACGCAGTGCATCCCAACAGGCCTCGGCCGTAGCTCCCGTGGTGAGAACATCATCCACTACAAGGACATGGCGGCCGCAAAGAACCTCCGGAGCCTCAGGACTGAGCGAAAAGGCCCCTGATACATTCTCCCACTTGTTGCCGACATGCATCCTGGTCTGCGATGCGGAATACTTCCGGCGCCGGAGCAGGCTTGTTTCCACAGGCCTGCCGCCCATTCCCTCAGCCAGACCGCGGGCTATGACTGCTGCCTGATTGTAACCGCGCTCCCATCTCCGCCTCCAGTGCAGCGGCACAGGAACAATCATGTCAGGAAGTGGATAACTGTCGCGCATATACCGGCCCAGCATACAGCCAAGCCAATGTCCGGCAGCCATATCGCCTCCATATTTTACGGCATGAAGAAGTTCCTTGTATTGATTGTCATACGAATAATAGAACAGGGACACCACTCCCTGCAGATAAGTCCGTCCCCAAAGCATCCTTTCGGCCGGATTCTCCCTCCAGCTCCAGAAATAAGTCAAAGGCATATCCGCCAGGCATTCCGAGCAGACATACAGCTCGTCTGTCTCCAGAAAGTCTCCGCATACCCCGCACTTCCTCGGCCACACCATGTCTCCCAGCTCTTTCCAACCCCTCTTCCAATCCATCACTCTTCAGTTCAAAATCACATCAATCCAGTCTTACTATAGTAATGCCAGCTCCGCCGCGCTCGACATGCTCGTCCGCAAAAGACACTACGCCCGGCGTTATGCGCAGCAGCTTGCGTATCTCCTCCTTCAGGACACCGGATCCCTTGCCGTGGAGGATTGAGACCTCAGACACTCCAAGCATCAGGGCATCGTCTATAAAATTGGTGACAACGGGAATAGCCTCCTCCAAATGCATTCCCCGGATATCTATCGACGGTTTGAAGTTGAGTTTACGCTCCGAGATGGAGGATGACAGCCGGACACTTGACTTAACCTGAGCGGAAGGCTTGACCGAAGAACGGTACTGATTGGCAGACAAAGGTCTGAGCTTCGACACATCCACTTTGGTCAGAATCTCGCCCACGGCCACGGTCGCCTTCTTACCGGAGACCTGCACCACCTCCCCGGTCATTCCGCTGTCCACCAGGCGGACATATACTCCAGGCTCTATCCTGTCAGGAACCGGAACATGCTGTCTCTCCACGGAGATGTCCTGCCGACCGTTGTCTTTCTCAGCCTCTCCGGCAGCGCGGCGGGCACGACGTTCCTCCTGCCGCCTCTTGCGCTCCACTATCTGAGCCATCTTCCTCTCTATCTTCTGTTCCTGCTCACTACGGGCGGCCGCATCTCCGGCCATCGACTCCGCAAAATCCCGGAGATCCTGCCGTACCTCCTGCGTCCGCTGTTTCTCCGCCTGGGACTCCTTTATCTCACGGATGGTGTTCTCTATCTTCTTGTTGGCCTGGGCTATAATCTCCGCCGCCTGGGCCTTCGCCTCATCGAGGACACTCTTGCGCAGCGCCTTTATCTCCGAAAGTTCCTTCTCATATTTCTCGGTCATCGAATCGAGAGTACGGTCCGCTGCCTTCACCCTCACCAGACGCTCCTCCAGTTCCCGCTTGTTACGGGCTATCTTGCGCAGATTCCGCTCCACCGCGACATAATCCTTTCCTGCCCTCTCTTCGGCCCCGTGCACTATATTCTCAGGCAGACCTATCTTTCGGGCCAGCTCAAAGGCGAAGGAATTACCGGGCAGACCCGGCTCAAGTTTGAACAGCGGCTGTATCTTCTGCACATCGAACTGCATGGCTCCGTTTATTATACGGCTGCTGTTGCTGGCATAGAATTTAAGATTGGTATAGTGAGTAGTGATGACACCATAGCAGCCCTTCTCCTCAAAGACACTCAGAACCTCCTCAGCAATGGCTCCTCCGGCCGCAGGTTCCGTACCGGAGCCGAATTCGTCAATAAGCACCAGAGACCTGTCATCCGCCAGCGCCACAGCCTCTTTCATATTCAGAAGATGAGAGCTGTATGTACTGAGGTCGTTCTCCAGCGACTGGTCGTCACCGATATCCACGAACACCTCGTGAAACACTGTCAGCTCCGAACTTTCCGAAGCCGGTATCGGCATTCCCCATTGAAACATATACTGAAGCAGCCCTACAGTCTTGAGGCATACAGACTTGCCTCCTGCATTGGGACCGGAGATGAGCAATATGCGCCTGGACGGCGTAAGCGACACATCCAGAGGCACTATCTTTTTGCCCTCCTTGGCAAGAGCCTCCTCCAGCAAGGGATGACGGGCCTGGCGCAGAATCAGCTCTCCCCTGTCGGACAGCACCGGCTTGCCGCCCTTAAAGCGGGAGGCAACCGAGGCCTTGGCCATGATGAAATCCAGCTCACCCATAAACTTCTGCGACTCGATGACATCGTCAACGTACGGCCGCAGGAAATCCGTGAACTCCGTAAGAATCCGGAGAATCTCCCTCTGCTCCTCGAAATGCAGCTCCCGGAGCTGATTGTTGAGCTCCACCACCTCCATCGGCTCGATAAACGATGTCTTACCCGAAGCCGACTCATCGTAGACTATACCGGGAACTTTACGCTTGTTTCCGGACGAGACCGGTATAAGTACCTTCCCCTCGCGTATCGACACAGAAGCATCGGCATCGGCCACTCCATCATCCTGTGCCTTGCGAAGGATAGCCTGAATACGCCTCGACACCGCACTCTCCTTATCCCTGATGGCCCGGCGTATGGCATACAGTCCATCGGAGGCGTTGTCGCGCACCTCCCCGTATTTGTCCAGTATCTCATCTATCCGCCTGAGTATCTCCGGAAAAGAGAGTACGGCCGAAGCCATATCCATCAACAGCGGATACTGTCCTTCACGGCATCCGCTGAAAAAAGCCAGAATCCTGCGGAGAGCGTCCAGAGAACTGCGCAATACCACCAGCGACGGGAGATCTATGTGCGAATACGGACTGCGTAGAGGGACTAAAAAAGGAATGCAGTCCCCGAAACCCGATGTAGGGAAAGATGTCTCGAACATCAGGATTACCCGCATCTCGTCAGTAAGACCCAGACGATGCTCTATCTCCGGTGCCTCGACGGACACACGCTCATCCTCCGCCCTGTCCCGTCCATAACCTGTGGAACAACGGGCTGCAACGCTCTCGCGGAGCTTGTCAAAACCCAGCTTTATCTCTATCTTGGCCTCGTTCGTCATATATTGTCCTTCCGGTAGGAATTCTCTATCGAGAGCTTGAGCTCACTCATGCTGGTGATGGTCTTCATCTCGCCTCCGCTGACATAAGAGATATTGCCTGTCTCCTCAGAGACCACGATCGCATCCGCATCAGTATCCTGGGTGATACTTACAGCAGCCCTGTGCCTCATACCGTACTGAGGAGGTATATCCGGATTATCCACGATAGGCAGGGTACACCGGGCGGCTATTATACGGTCCGCGTCAATCACCATGGCCCCGTCATGAAGCGGCGTATTCTTGTAGAAGATGTTCTCTATAAGACGACGGTTGACGGCCGCATCTATACGGTCTCCTGTCTCGGTGACAAATTCCAGGGAAGAATTGTGCTGCAGAACGATAAGCGCTCCCGTACGGGTATCTGCCATCCTGCGGCATGCCTGGGCAATCTCATCCAGGGATGTCGCCTGCATCTCCTTGTCATTGCGGCCGAGCAGCAGGCGCGTCACAAGATTGTTGCGCGAAGACGACAGGTATTTACTGCCGATATGAAGCAGGAAACGGCGTATCTCAGGCTGGAAAATCACTATCAGCGCTACTACTCCGACTCCGAGAATCTGCCCGAGAATCGAAGACAGCAGTTTCATATTCAAGGCCCTCACCACTATCCACAGCAGATAGATAAGGAGAATCCCAGTGAAGATATTGAACACAGAAGTACCGCGTATTATCCGAATCATCTGGTAGATCAGAATACCTACCAGAGCGATGTCGATAATATCGATGACCGATATGTTGATAAAGTCCAACATCCGAATACAAAAGCTCCTTACCTGACTTCAAGTATCTCGCCTGCGTCCTTTGCCACGACCTCCTTCCACTTATCGCTGTAACCGGGCTGGTCTGGAGCTGCGGGAATGCGGTCCGAATAGCCGTTGTTGAGGAATGTCCCGTGACCGTTCATCTTCTTCACATTACCGTCCATATACTTGACAAGCAGGTAGATATCCAGTTCTTTCCATGTATCGAAGAGGCTTTGTGCCGCACTCATGCTGAATCTTGTCATATAATCGCGGGCCTCCCGGATGCTTTCCTCCGTAGGCTCCTCACCGAGAGCCTGCAGAGCTGCATTGTCTGCCGAGGACAGCCAGCGCTGCGCCCATTCCTCCCTCTCGTCGATAACGGCACGCACCTCAGGCTCTATGCGGTCATAAAGCATGTAAGCGAAATTGGCTATACGGTTGGTGACCCAGAAAAGGGATGTAGGCGAATACTCTATGAGGCTTCCGTTACCGACCTTGATGCACTGGGGTATCTCGCTAACATTGGTATAGACAGGAGTCAGGCAGGAGGTAGCGGCATCATCCACACCGAACCAGAGCACTCCTCCGATCTCATCGGGCAGCCAGCTGCGGCTCTGACATACAATCCAGAATCCGGTCTGCTGAGTGGCTATGGCCCTCTCGTTGACATAGGTCTTTCCGTCATACTCGAAATCCATCGGTCTCCACCTGTAGGGGGTATGGTGTCCGCCCGCACCGGCATCCACCGTCATATCCATGGGCGAGCCCTCGAAATGGTCACGCATCACGTCGGCCACTTCCTTGAAGCTGACTTTCTCGGCAGGCTTCACGAAAAGAGGCAGGCGGTTGTCGGCGTTGTAGCCCATCGCATAGTCGAGATACTCCTCGGCGGGGCGGCCGTCGATCACACCGTCGCAGAGGATGTTGAACGCAGACCATACCCTTGACTCACATCCTCTCAAACCGCTGAAGTTGAGCGGAGCGTATGCGTCGCAGAAGCTGAAATCCTCATCGCTGCCCTCATAATATCCCATCTCACGGGCGAAATCCACCACATCCTCGGAATAGAGCCAGTTCTCAGGATCATTGAAGTCTATCTGGCGGATGCGGGCCTGGTTGGCATGGGCGCAGATATATCCGTCAGGGACACGCGCGGCCACCCATACAATGCCCTTGTTGACATTGCGGCCCTTCTTGTCCAGCTTGGTGCCCTTGCCGATGAACTCCATGATCCACACCTCGTCCTTGTCGGCTATCGAGAAAGACTCTCCGCTGGAGGCATAGCCGTATTCGTTGGCCAGGTCCACGATGGTCTGTATGGCCTCACGGGCAGTCCTGGCACGCTGAAGGGTGATATAGATGAGCGAGCCGTAATCCATTATGCCCGTCGAGTCATAAAGTTCGCCACGGCCTCCGTAAGTGGTCTCAGTGATGATAAGCTGATGCTCGTTCATGTTGCCGACTGTCTGATAAGTGCGGGCAACCTGGGGTATCTGACCTAAGAAGCGCCCTGTATCCCACTCGGTTATATTGAGCATGGTACCCGGCTTGAAGAATCCGGCCGGAGAGAAATAAAGCTCTCCGTAAAGCTGATGCGAGTCAGCCGCATAGGTGACGAACACCGAGCCGTCCTTCGACGCCCCCTTGGTTACCAAGACATTAGTACATGCGTATCCGGTCTGCGCGATAAGGCAGGCAGCGGCGGCGCATAGTGCTGTTTTCAGGATTTTATTCATTGTACTGTCTGATTTTATTAAATTTGCACAAAATAAGTTCAAAAATAGTGATTTTAAATTTTATATCCAACAAGATGACCCGCAAGATTCTCTCCATAGTGCTTCCCATACTGACTATGGCACTTTCCACACAAGTCCTCAGCGCCCAGAATAACCAGGAGGAGGAAAAATCTCCGGAAGAACTCGCCTTCGAGGAGGCAGAGAGACTTGAGGGACTCCTTAAACTCGAGCCGCACCAGACATTCTTCATCGACTCCACGCTGCAGCACGACATGAGGGCCCTTCACGACGAGATAATGAACCTCGAGATGTCCGGCACACAGGAGCAGACCGTATACCGTATGGTACAGGAGAAATGGTTGGAACAGATAGAAAACTCCTACAGGAAAATTCTCTCCGAGGAGCAGTGGCTGATCTACCGCAAGGATATGGGCAAGCTCACCAAAGAAGAGCTGAAAGCCCTCAAAGCCATAGAAAAAGAGCAGAAAAAAGCCCGGAAGGCCAGGGATTAGACAAGGGCAATGAAACAGGGCCGGCGGTTCCTGTAATACACTCCGTACTTCAGACCGGCAGCCAGCGCCATCTCCCGGCACCAGTCAAAACGGTCTCCGACACGGGATATGTCATGCGCGTCCGAGCCGAACGATACTGCCTCGCCTCCGAGTTCCCTGAAACGCTTCAGGATATTGATGTCCAGTTCCGGATGCCGCCCCCGGTAATGCTGATAGGTCTTGGTGTTAATCTCCATGGTCTTGCCGTTCTGAACCAGGAATGCCATGATTGAGTCCAGCACATCCCCGAACTCCGAATAATATATCGTCACCTCCCTGTAATCCGGATATCGGACGATATAGTCATAGTGCCCGAGGATGTCGAAGTCCGGCATCACCCTTATGAGACGGTCGAACTCCTCCAGATAATGCCCGTAGGCATACTTGTAGTCGTACGGCCTGTAATAGTCACCGAAATACGGATCATGGCCGTCCACGAGATGCAACGAGGCTATGACACAGTCAAACTTATTGTCTGCAAGAATCCTGCGTATAGTAGGCATACTTTTATCCTGCAGACCTATCTCCACTCCCTTGAGCAATTGGAAACTGCCGTACCCTCCGTCCTCACGGCCGAGGCCCAGGAATTCCGCGTCCCGGTCTATGGCCGCCTGCTGGGACGGCACATCGAAAGTAAAGTCAGACACCCCCTCGGGAGGGTCGAAATCAAGATGGTCCGTAAGACAAAGACCGCCAAGTCCCCTCTCATACGCAGTCTTGACCGCGTCGACTATATTCATGCGGGAGTCAGCGGAGAAATACGAGTGACTGTGATTGTCGAAAAGTTTTCCGCTCATCTTATCTCATCCCGACCACTTTCCACACATCGGCGGCCTTGTCCAGCACCACTACTACAGAGTTGCGCATGGGCTCGAGCTCATCCGGCACCATGATGTCGAAGTCCACGATGACCGAATCCTGTCCCATCTCGTAGATCTCTCCGGCATGAATCTCAAGTTCGGCTGACAATTCAAGGAAAGCGGCTTTCTCGAGCGAGTCAGAAATCGCATCCACACTTGCAGCCGATTCATCGACTCTCGCCCTCATGCTGTCCGAGCACAGAGCAGCCGCCTTATCATAATCCGCCGCAAAGAAAGCCGTAATAAAACTGTCCGCCACATCGGCCGCCTCCCTGACACGGCGGTCAGAACAGCCCTGGAGAGCAGCTGCCGCTCCCAGGGCTAAAATCATAAATATCTTTCTCATCATTGTTCAGAAACCACCTCGACTCCGTCCAGATCCAAAAGGACGAGCTGATATGTGTCATTGTATTTTGTAAGAATACCGGTCAGGTTGCATTTGGTACCTATCTCCAGACCCACCTCAGTATCAGCAAAAGAAGAGTACCCGCTGGAACGCACCACAACAGTAACATCACCGAGGGAAAAATTCTGCTCACCGTAATCAGCCTCACGTCCAGTATAAGGGTCGTTGCTCACTGCCCAGGTATGGAGTCCGTCGGGACTTCCCTGATATGAGAAGCCTACTAAACGCACATAACGGCATACCATGGCATCCGTAATCTGAGCAGCATCGGTAATGTCCGCAGGAGGCAGGGGGTCTCCGAATTCCCCACGGAAGATTGTCCTGTCGATAAGCGCCTGAACATCCAGCCAGGTCGTCTCATACCTGTCGCTGTAGGATTTGGCTCCAAGCTGCACGCTTCCGCCGTATGCTCCGAGACACAGCCCTTGTGGTTTGATATACAATGTCTGACCGAGCTTGTAGTCATTATACAGACCGGTCTTGCCTATCTTCACCTCCAGTCCTGCAGTGCTGTCCTCAATGTAGAGTGTCCTGTAGATATTACCGCTGCGGTCCGAGCTGATAATTTTACCCTCGAGGATGATATCGGACTCTGTTATCTCTGTAGGCCCTCCGGCATACTTGGCCTTGAAATCCGCAAGTGTCATGTTGGCTTCCATCCGGGCAAACTCATACGGTTCCGGTTCGGAAAACTTCTTGCATCCCGACAGAACCGCACCCGCGAGCAACAGTGCCGCTGAATATTTTACAATATTTCTCATTGTAGCTTTTCCGTTTTAGAATCTGAAATATACATTGATCATATAGTTGATACCGTGCAGGTAGAAATACCTCGAATCGAACGGCTTGTAATACAAGAACTCGCCCTGGGCGTCCGACACGCGGGAAAGTCTCATCTGCTCGTAACCGCCTGTCTTGATATTGCGGTTGTTGAGGATGTTGTTGATATTGGCACTGACTCCGAGGAGATACTTGCCGCCTATGTACCAGGACTTTCCGATATTGGCGTTGAGCACAAAAGCATGGGGAAACTTCTCCTGAGACCTTATATCATTGATAAGTTCCTGTGCAATAAGCGCATTCTCTCCGGATGACCAGAGTTCATTGCCGATAAGCCCCTCGAGAGCGTAATCGGTACGGCGCAGGGGGTTCATTGATATGTACATACCGTCGAAGTAGTTGAGCTCGAGTCCTGCGAACAGATAGCCGGGGCCCGCCCATGTCAGACCTATGGAAGAAGCCAGATGAGGCGTACGTGCCACCTTGAAGCCGCTCCAGTACACCGTTTCGTTCTCAAGCACCGTACGGGCACTGTTGTCCACAGTCTGCGTAAAGTTAGGGTTGGAGGTGTACTCGTAGTTGCCCCAGCTTACCGCTCCCTCGAATGCCAGTCCTGCATAGATGGGTACCTTGATACCGGCCTCGATACCCACATTGCGCTGATCGATACCTGTCATGGAGAAGTTGGTGTAAGCCCTCTGGATATCATCGTAGAAACTGATCAGGTCAGTCTGGTCTTTGATTGTAGTGTAGAAAGCCGACACACGGAGGGAAATCCACGAGGTCTTCAACATGTAATTGATGTCAGCGCTGAATATCTTCTCGGTCGTAAGACCCTCGACGACTGAATTACGGGTCCTCGGAGAGAGGAATGCTTCGTCGAAATAAGGCGCCTGAGTCATGTAACCGACATTGGCATAAATCATGTTCTGAGGCGAGAACTTATAGTAAAGTCCGAGCTTGGCCTTGTATGTGAGGAAATCGAGCTTTTCCGAATTGCCGAGGGAGTTATCGGGGAAAAGTCCCTTGCGCATCATTCCCTCCCTCCAGAATGTATTGTAACCGAGCTCGCCTCCCAGGACAGCCTCAAAACCTGCGACATTAAGATCCCACGATGTCCATACCTTGTGGTTATGGATATTGGCATAATAGTCATAGCCGTACTTCTCTCCCTCCTTTACCACGCGGTTGGGATTGTCCAGGTCATTCTGATAGGCATTGGGGTCGGAACCGAAATCCCTCTCCGCGAACTGGTCGATATTCAGCCAGTAGTCACCTCCGATCAGGTCCTTGACTATCTTGTAATACTCAGTCCTGTTCCAGCGGAAATTGTAGCCGAGCGAACCTTTGAGGATAGAACCGAAGTTCTTGGTTACCTGAGCGTTCACATTGACATCGTTCTGATCGGTGCGTCTCTCCTCCAGGATGTATTTAGAACGGTGGGCATTGGCTACATCGATAGACGGATTGTAGTCTATACCCTCGTCGAAATAGCTGTTGCGGTTCACATCATAGAGCCTGTCCCAGTTGATATGGGCTACATTGCTGTTATAACGCCAGCCGTCCTCCGCCCAGGCCTGCTTGGCAGGGTCGTAATATGAGTTATGTGACCACATCTGGCCCACAGGGTCATAATACGAGCCCTCGAAATTGCTGGGCAGGTATTTGTAATAGTCGGGGCGGGGATCCGGAGCGTCATACCAGTCGAGAGCCGAATAACCGTTGCGTCCGAAACGCCATGACACTCCTGCTGAGACCTTCAGGTCATCGAACGGGGTGTACTCATAGTTGAACAGAAGTACCGGCTCATGGTTGTTCCTCACGCGGGCATTGCGCACCT
Source organism: Candidatus Coprenecus pullistercoris (assembly GCA_019116965.1). Lineage (GTDB taxonomy): Bacteria > Bacteroidota > Bacteroidia > Bacteroidales > UBA932 > Coprenecus > Coprenecus pullistercoris. Next base: position 21,151 of record DXAT01000070.1, on the reverse strand, counting down.
GACCGTTCTGATAACCCCAGTTGGAGTTATAGTAATTGGTTCCCACCAGATCATACACCTCCTGGGTAGAGGCGTTCTGAGCTCCGCGCTGGACAGGCGAACCGAAGAGGGTCAGCGAGAAGCGGTGCTGGTCATTCAGCCTCTTCTCAGCCGCCAGGAAATATGCGAAAGCATTGTAGTAGACACCGGTGATGTAGTCATTGCCTCCCAAACGGGTAGACACGGACGCTGCAAAAGCCCAGCCGTTGTCCATCAGGCCGGTGGCATAAGTGGCCATCAGACGCAGACGGTAAGTGGAGCTGTTGGTCAGCACACTGAAACGGTAGCCCTTTGCCACAGTCGACGCGTATGCATTGACATTGGTCAGACCGTTGATACCGCCCACTCCATAATCTGAGACCGCCATGCCTCCGACAGCCTCCTTCTCCCTGGTGGCCTCGTTAAGACCGCTGAACAGAGAGTACGGAGTGTAGCCGCTCAACGCGTCGTTGAACCTGATTCCGTTGATATAGATATCAGACATGCCGCTCTCATACCCGCGGTTGAGAAAGCGCATCGCACTGAAACTGAACGATGCTATATTGTCGAATACATCCTGCGAGGCGGACAGCACCGAAGGCACGTCCTCATAGCCCGAGCCGGACTCGTCCTCCACCTCGAAGTCCGCAAACATGTCATCGCTCATGAAATCCGTCATGGGCACATCGGGAGTAAGAGAGACATTCATAAGGTCGTAAATCTCTCCCCCGCTGATCCGGACATTGAGCTGGGCCATGATATATCCGGCCGCAGACACATCCAGACGATACTCACCGTCATCAATATCATGGAACTCAAAGACACCGTCCTCTCCTGTATATACAAAGAGTTCATCTCCGGCGCAGTACAGTGTGACTTTCGCGTCCTTTACGGGGCGGTATGCGGCACGGTCCGTCACCACACCCCTGACCCCTCCGGTCTGAGCCAGAACGGGCAGAGCGGCCAGCATCATCACTAAAGAAACTATTGCTGTCTTGATTTTCATAATCGTAGTCTGTTCTATTTACCTATTACTATATATACCGGAAGATGGTCGCTGTATCCCCCGAGGAAAGAATTGCCGCTGAACGAGCGCAGAGGATAGTTCTTGTACCGTCCCTTCTGCTGTATCATGTAGCTGCGCTTGAATATCCTGCCGTATAGATTCTTATGCTCGGAAGGAAGGATATGCAGGGTACTGCCACCGTCCTCCTTCACGAGATTGTAGTTGACAATGATGTTGTCAAAGAGATTCCACGCATCCTGATAACCCAAAGTGCCGTAACCTGCCTTGTACATGTTCCAAAACGGGTTGAAATATCCGCCCGGCTCCACTTCGGATATCTCCCTTCTGGCACCGAGCGTCTCCGAGAGACTTTTATTGTAGGGGTCATCATTCATGTCACCCATGATTACTATGTTGATGTCCGGATATACAGACTGAAGCGAGTCGGCATAGCGGCGCACAGTCTCGGCGCACCCCACTCTCAGATACTCGGACGCAGCCGAGCCTCCTCGGCGGGAAGACCAGTGGTTCACAAAGAAACAGAACTTCTCACCCTCTATAGTGCCGCATACGGCCAGGATGTCACGGGTCTTGAAATCCGGAATCTCGGGAATCACCGGCTGAAAAGCGTCGCTCCACTCTATCTTGAACACATCCGGACGATAAAGCAGCGCCACATCTATACCCCGCGGCTCAGGAGAGTCATAGTGCACTATCTGATAGCGTGCAGGCTGCAGCTTCTCAGTAGACACCAAGTCCTCGAGCACCCTGCGGTTCTCCACCTCCGACAGCCCGATTACCGCAGGATAATCCTTATTGGAAGCAGCTATACCGAAAAGCACCTGGGAGATATTGGCCATCTTCCTGTCATACTTCGCCTGCGTCCACTCTTTCGGACCGTCAGGGGTAAACTCCTCATCCCTGGTAGAAGGATCGTCGTAGATGTCGAAGAAGTTCTCGACATTGTAGAATGTCACTATATAGCTCTTCTCCTCAGCCCTGAGAGAAAAGAAAACAAGAAGCGGCACTACAATCAAAATCAATTTTCTCATCATGTCTTGTCAGGTTTATCGGTTAAAGTCCCCAGCGTCCCGGCTCATACTGCTGCTTTACAGATGAGGCCACATCCTGAGGCAGATTGTTGAAAAACTTTATTCCGGTCATCTCCTCCACATCTGCGACAGTCCTCATATCGGACTCAGAAGGTTCGCTGCGCCCATAGTCCCGGTTCTCGTAGACAAAAGCAGCGGAATAATATGTGGATGAGGATACCGTATATCTGAGCAACACCTTGAAGTATCCGTCCGGAACCGCGACACTGTTACCGTTGTTATCCTCGGTATACTGCCACCGGGACGGATCATCATAATCGAATATCGGACCGGTGACCACATAAAGCGTATCGCAGACACTCGCATATCCCCTGACTTTGTTCTCCAATGTAGCCCACACCTCCTGATTGAGCCGGGAGTTCTGAGCCGTCATGTTGGTAAAATAAAATGTCTGCCTGTTCATCGCTGTATTGGAGTTGCGGGAACCGGAGGGAATCTGATGTCCCCTGTCGAAACCGCCCTCGGGCCAACCCCGGAACAGCACCGGCTCATACTCGTCCGGAATCTTCGGGTCGAAACTCCAGGCATCGGTACGACCACTGCCCATATACTCGTTGCACAAAGGATACGCCACCCATAGGGCTATCCTGCCGGCCGCATCGTAAAGCATCGAATAGTTACGCTTAGTGCGTCCGCCCACTTCTGTCATGTGAAAGACAAACGCACGGCCGGACTCCTCCTCGACAGACGGAAGCTCAAGCCATCCGGTCTGGTATGGATCGGATTTAAGGCCGGGCCACAGCGGGTCTTCACCGCCGGTACTGCCACCGGTTCCTCCACCGGGAAGATTGGGATTGCCACCCTGGCGCATCACTGTGGTCATGGGCTCAGATCCGGAGAAAGCGACTGTAAGAGTCAGCGTCCTGACATAGGCGCTGTCGTTAGCCTCATAGGTCAGTATGATATTATTCATGGTACCGCTGCCCGAGGCAGGAGATACCGAAGCCCAGTCCGAGTCAATCCCGTCATAACTGAGCGTTATAGTCCAGTCCTGATCCGAAGTCACGGTCACAAACTGGGATGTATGGTCATAAGCGACCGAGTCATAGGTCAGTCTGACAGCATTCCCGACGGGAAGCACATTGTCTTCCCTGTCCTCCTGCCGGGTACATGAAGAGAGTAATACTGCCGGCATCGCTGCCAGCAGTATCACAATCCTCAAAACTATATGTTTACAACTCATCCGTCAGGCGGGTTATTTCACATTGACACCTGTAAAGCCGATACGCTCGTTAGCCATACCGTCAGTGGTTACTGTTATGACAGTTGTCTCAGTAGCACCCTCGATGCTCATGGTGTAAAAGTCATTCGCCCCGAATGTTATAGGCAAAGTGGTATCAGAGCCCGCAAGGCCGCTGTTGGCCTGGCAGTCCAGTTCCACATACGACATGCCGTTAATGGTTCCGCCTCCTGATATCTCCACCTTCGCATGAGTCTTTTTGCCGTTCCAGGCGATAGCATACATGGTCAGGGTGCATGAACCCGTCTTACCGAGATTGAAAGAGTAAGCCCCGGACACACTGCCTGTTCCAAGCTTGATGGCCGGATAATCATTTCCGCCTATATTGAACTTGTAATTATACCATTTCGCATCATTACTGTTGACAGAAGGCTGTGTCAGGTCTACTGAACTTGTATAGATGCCGTCACCCTGTGTACCTGCAATAAGTGCAGGATTCTCGGGAAGCTCGCCTTCTTCATGCGAGATGTAGTAAGCGGGACCGCCTACCTGGGCCTCATCGTTGTACTCGTCCCTCGTACCGGCAAGGGTAACTATGTCTCCCTCCTTCAGACCAATAGAAGAGAACGAGTTGTCATTCTTATCTACCTTGGTCTTTGTCAAGCCATATACATACACGGAACCTGTCTCGTCCTGTATCGTAATATTGCCCCAATAGCTGTCTGCAATATTCGTGATTGTTCCGGTAAGCTGATACCAGACATTGTCATTGACTTCGGCTGCAAGGAACTCGTCGATAGTTGCCACCGTAAGAGTAGGATCTACGGGAACATCCGGCTCGTCTCCGCCACCCTGGTTATCACCGTTGCCGAAAGCCACATCGTCTATACGGTAAGTGTTGGCCTTTCCTGTATAGCGGATAGCTATAGCGAGAGATGTCTGGGAAGAGTAAGATGAGAGATCCACTGTCTCCTCCGTCCACTCGTTGAGAGCACTGCCGGAAGGGAAGGTGCAGTCTTTCACGACAGTCCAGGTAGCCTTCTCGAAGTCGCCCGCAAAGTCGGAGGACACCACTACTTCCAGTTTCGAGTCATCCTCAGTCTTGTAATACAGGGCCTTTCTAAACGAGAACTGCTTGGGATCGGCCTTGGTCATATCGGCTCTCGGAGGCAAGGCGTATGCTACGACCTGCTCGGCTGTAGACTGATAGGGAGCTATGTCTATATACTTGTCCGCATCAAATATATTGGTTTTGAAACCGGTGTTGACACTTGTTCCGTCAGAAGTATAGAACATCCAGTTGTCATTGCGGTATTCCTCATAACTGTCAGTAACAGAAGAGAAGTCATCTGAGAATGAGGCGAGAGGGCCTACGGCGTTCCAAGTATTGTAGTCACCGACCACCTTGCCGTTGACGGGTATCTCGCTGGTGTCGAAACGCTCTCCTGTCAGACCGGCATAGTCATCGGTAGAAGTGACGCTGATCTGATAGGTACTGCTGCTGCCGTAAACAGCCGCTATGCCTCTAAGAGTTCCGCTGCCCTCAGGCACGGTCTCACCGCCGTATGTAGCATACTTGGACGAGAAGATTACAAACCTCTCCCCTGTCTTGGATATCATGTTGATAGAGGTATGGCTGTCTCCGATGACAAATGTCTTGCCGAGATCCGCATCAACCACCTGCACATCAGCTACGGCCACATACTGCGACTCGTACTCGCCTGTGAGAAGGTCGGCTGCCGAAATAGCCTTTGCCTCAACCGGCTGTCCGCTGGTCAGTTTGTTGACTCTGTCCATAGGCACTGCGTCTATCTGGAGCGAACCACCCTGGAAACGCTGAAGGGTGAGTCCCTGTATCTTTACCTCCAGCCTGTCTCCCACAGCATATTCAGTATTATTCTCCACAAGATAGAGGGATATACCGGCCGTCTCGTCCTGAATAATCACAGTTTTCATGGATGTAGCGTTGTTCAGACCACCGCTGCCGCTATGACGGTAGTTGCTGACGACAGTTCCGCAGATAGTCCAGTCCTCGCTGACAGAAACATTCTCGCCCTGATACAGAGCTCTCACATCAGCTATGGAGTTATACTGCTTCTGCATCTCTCCGGCCTGGGATACCGAGACCGAAGCGGTCACTGCACCGGCGTCAAAAGTCACTGTCGCATATCTGTCCACACCGCTGTTTGCAAGCACTGTAATATCCACAGATACAGAGTCTGCAGATGCCTTTCCATTGACGGGGGAGACGGTAAGCCAGTCCACCTCTCCTTCCGTACTGGAAATCTTGGCTTCCCAATCACGGCTGGCAAGAATCTTTACAGTCTGCTTGCCGGCCTCTTTAGTAAAGGATACGGATTTAGTATTTGCCGCTATATTGGCAACTCCCAAATCAGGTTCCTCATTGTTCTTGCAGGAAACAAAAGCAGCCAGAATCATGACTGCACCTGCCAATTTCATTAAAAGTCTCAACATACCTTTTTATAAAGGGTTAATTCTGTGTTCCTTTTATCTTCTTGTTGATGCAAAGATATAACTTTTTACAATTAACGCATTTTAAATTTTTGTTACAATTCCAATTATACGGCATAAAACAAAGGAGTTCCGGAAAACATCAGTCTTCCGGAACTCCTTTCTATACTGTATATCAGACTACTTACGCTCGCCGAGCCTGCTGTCAAGCATTACGAGACCGGCTTCGCCGGCTTTCTGAACTTTCTCGTAGATAGAGAGGGCGGTTGCCTCTTCCTCCACCTGTTCGCGGATGTATCCCATGAAGAAATCCTCAGAGGGTTTGTCCTTCTCCTCGCGGGCGATATCCACAATCTTGTCTATCAAGGAAGTCACATGGCACTCGTGCTCATAGACATGCTTGAACACTTCCTGAACGCTGCCCCAGCCCTGAGGCACTACATCGATCATGCTGACCTTGGCTGTACCGCCTCTCTTCTGGAGGAACGAGGCCATGTCGTATGCATGCTCAAGCTCTTCCTGCGACTGTCTCTTCATCCAGTGCGACAGTCCGTCGTAACCCTCTTTCTCAAGATAGAAAGACATGGAAAGGTAGAGGTTGGCCGACCACATCTCGGCGATTATCTGATCATTGATCGCATTCTGTAATTTTTCGGTAATCATAACTTTAAATTTTTAAATTCTGACTTACTCCTCTGCAAATCCGATACCACGGCAAGTCTGACGGACATATTGTCACCACAATGTCACAATCCTGCGACATTTCGTCAATATATCGCTACATTATTGATTACAGGGCACGCGTATGAGTCTATTATATTGAATCTTACCTCCGATGCCACGACCGGGGGAAAAGGTATGAGGCGCTTGTAACCGATAGTCGTACCGCGGCAGACCTCCACCCATTCCCCGGTTCCGCCCAATCTGCACTCAACGCTGAACTCCTTCACTCTCTGACCAAGGGGAATGTACTCCTGCATCATCACGGCGCTTATCTCCCTGTCCTTGCGGAAATAGACTGTAAATGAAGCCGAGGTGACACTGTCATCCGTTGTCCAATAAGTCGAATAGCGGCCGTCCACCGCATTGGCAGCGGCATACTTGGGCGAATTGCCGCGGACCGACTCGGAATAGGCCCTGGACATCTTGGCATAATCGATATGGAAAGCCTCTTCCCTGGCATCGCGGAACTCCATCAGTCTGGCAGAATCCAGTGCGTTGATCCGTCCGGTACGGTCTACTGGAACATTGAGCAGCAGATTGGCGTTACGGCCTACCGAAGCATAATATATGTCCATAAGCTCGTCCACTGTCTTGAGCTCGTCGTCAGTGGAAGGCGAGTAGAACCAGCCCGGACGGATTGACACATCCGCCTCTGCCGGCACCCACTGACTCCCGTGCACATTGCCGCAGCTGAGCGTATCTCTGTCAGGAGCCAGACGGCCCGGAGCAAACCCTGCCGTGTTGAGTCTGGACCAGTTGGTCTGGCCGGCATGGCCGCTTTCATTTCCCACCCAGCGGCATCCGGGACCGATATCACTGAATATCACTACTTCAGGCTGAAGAGTCAAAGCCGTAGACAGGAAATATTTCCATCTGTAAAAACTCGGTGCGTCTCCTGTTCCGTCATCAGCTCCGTCCAGCCAAAGCTCAAAAATATCACCGTAATTACTGAGTACCTCCGATATGGTTCCGGCAAATACCTCATTGTAACGCTCCGTACCGTATGCCGGATGATTGCGGTCCCATGGCGAGATATACACCCCCATCTTCAGTCCGTATTTCCGACAGGCGTCCGCCAGTTCCCGAAGCACATCTCCCTCTCCGTCCATCCAAGGACTCCGGGCCACTGTATGACGGCTGTACATACTGGGCCACAAGCAGAAACCGTCATGGTGCTTGGCCGTAAGGATAATGCCTTTCATACCGGCCTGCCGGGCGACACTCGCCCACTGGTCACAGTCCAAAGCCGTGGGAGCGAATACGCCAGGATCCTCGTCACCGCTACCCCACTCGCTGTCAGTAAAGGTATTGGGACCGAAATGCACGAACATATAATACTCCATCTTCTGCCACCTGAGCTGCGCGTCAGTAGGCACAGGTCCGTAAGGCTCAGGCGCCGGGGTATCATTGCAAGAAGCCGTCACCACAATCATGGCAACGGCTGTGATCAATAGTCCTAAACGGTTCATACTACTCTCTTCCTCCTCCTAAGGAGCGGTACAGATTGACGGTAGTCTGCAGAAGCAGATACTTGTCGGACACCACATTCAGCTGAGCGTTGAGCAGGGACTGACGGGCCGTCAGCACTTCAAGATAAGTAGTGCCGGAACTCTTCTGGTACAGGTACTCCGCTGTCTGCACGGTCCTCTCCAATTCCTTACGCTGAGCCTCATGCTTCTGAAGCATCCGGTCATATACCTCAAGGGCGTAAAGATTGTTGTTGACTTCCTCTCCCGCATTGAGCAGAGTCTGCTTGTAGGTCAGTCTTGCTATCTCTTCCTCGGCCTTTGCCACCCGCAGATTGGACGTCAGCTGCCCTTTATTGAATATGGGCTGGGCGAGCTGCGCTATTGCCGAGACAATCAGGCCGCCGGGATTGAGGATTGCCTGTCCGACACTGTTGGTCCACCCGGCGCTGCCGGAAAGGGTCAGCTTGGGATAGAATGCCGAACGGGCCTGATTGGTCGAATAATAGGCGCTGGCCAGGGCCATCTCGGCCTGATAGACATCAGGACGGTTGGAAAGCAGCTCCAAAGGCACTCCCACTGAGAAATCCTGAGGAAGGCTCTGCTCGTCGATAGTACTCCTCTCTATCTTGGTATAAACAGAGCCCAGGATGGAGCATAGAGCGTTCTCCGCCTCCTGGCGCTGACGCTTCATATCGGCCAGCGATGCCTCAAGTCCGTAAAGCTGGGCGCGGGACTGAGTGACTGCGTTCTCATTGACACGTCCCACCTTCAGCATTGACTCCATGGACCTTATCTGCTCAGCCCACAATGCCACATTCTCCTCGCTTACCCTGACCTGCTCGTCAAGCATCAGAAGCGAATAGTAGGTGTTGGCGATAGTGGCTATGAGCTGGGAACGGACGGCCTGCTGATATGCCTCCTGCTGCAGGAGAGCAGCCTGCGCCCCGCGTTTGGCATTGAGCAGCGAACCGAACAGATCAATGTCCCAGCTAGCTGAAACGCCTATATTGTAGCTCCATGAGCCTGAAGTGGACGTCTGTCCTCCATTATCGGCCAATGTATAGTTGTACCCTCCCTGAGGAGCCAGATTGAGCGAAGGGGAATAAGCCCACTTCGAGGCTTTCAGACGGGCCTGCGCCTGCTGTACACGGAGCGCCGCACTGAGTAAGTCGGTGTTGTTCTCCAGACCTGTGCGGATAAGCTTCTGCAGATGAGCGTCGGTGAACATCTCTTCCCACGGCATGTAGCCGAAAGAGGAACTGTCGGCCGCAGCTGCTGTATCTTCCGGAGACACCAGCTCCGCCCTGTACAGACTGTCCATCGGGACTATATTCTCAGGCCTCTCGTATTTGCGGTATATCGAACAGCCGCTGACAACCGCAACTGCTGTCACTGTCAATATTATCTTTTTCATAATCATGCTCTTTCCTCCTTTCTTTTACCCATTACCTTCTCCTCCACATACTGGAAGATGACGAAGAACATAGGTGTGATGAACATAAGGGCGATGGTTCCGACCACCATACCGCCTGCGGTACCGATACCGAGGGAGCGGTAACCGTTGGCTCCGACACCAGAAGCCGTAATCAGAGGCAGCAGACCGATCACCATGGTAAGTACCGTCATAAGGATAGGCCTGAGTCGCACTCCGGCTGCGGACAGAGCCGCCGCACTGAGGGACATGCCCCTCTTTCTACGCTGCGAGCCGTATTCGGTAATCAGAATCGCCGTCTTGGACAACAGACCGATCAGCATGATCATACCGACCTGAGTGTAGATGTTGCTCTCCATTCCGCACATCTTGGTAAAGAAGTAACTTCCCATCAGACCGAAAGGCACAGAGCAGAGCACCGCGAGCGGCAGGAAAAGGCTCTCGTACATACCGCAGAGAATCAAGTAGATGAATATCACGCAGATCACATACACTATGGCCGTGGTATTGGACTCGGCCAGCTCGGCCTCCTCACGCGTCATACCTGAGAACTCGTAGCCGAAACCGGTAGGCAGGGCTTCCTTGCTGACCTCCTCGATGGCAGCGATGATATCTCCGGAACTGTATCCCGGATTGGGCATACCCTGCACAGTGATGGAGGTAAACATATTGAAGCGGTTGAGCACCTCTGCTCCGTATATCTTGGTAAGTGTCACGAACTGGCTTACCGGAGCCATACCGTTGGATGTGCGCACATACACATCATCGAGCGACTGCATATTGTCCCTGAACTCGGGCGGGGCCTGCAGGATGACACGGTAGAGCTTGGTGAAACGGTTGAAGTTGGACACATACATACTTCCATAATAACCGGAGAGCACAGAAAGCACCTCATCGGTGGAAGTACCGGCGCGGATACATTTGGCGGCATCCACATCTATCTGGTACTGAGGGAAATTGGAGCTGAATGAGGTATAGGCCATCTGCACCTCTGGTCTTTCATTGAGAGCGGCTATGAAGCCCTGGGTCACCTCCTCCAGCGCATCTATGCCACGGCCCGAACGGTCCTGCAGGTCTACGAAGAAGCTGTTACCCGTACCGTAACCGGATATCATAGGAGGTGCGAAGATGAAGATCTGCGCGTTCTTGATATGGGCCGTATTGGCATATATCTTCTCAATGACCGCTGTATAGCTCTGGTCCTTGTCGGGACGCAGGCTCCAATCCTTGAGACGAATCATCATCATGGCGTGCGACGCACCGCTTCCCGAGAAGGAGAAACCGGCTACCTGGTTGTAGGTCTGAATCTCATCTATGCCGCTGATGCTGCGCTGCATCTCCGTCAATATGTCATTGGTCTCGGCAAGAGTGGTACCGGGAGCGGCATCCACACTGATGAACAGCGAACCTGTATCCTCGTTAGGCACAAGGGATGTCTTGGCTGTGGCCATGAAGTAAACCAGCAAACCGCAGGCAAGTACGAGACTTCCGACTCCTACCCACTTATGTTTAATGAAGAACTTGACACCGCCTTTGTACTTGCTGATCAGACGGCCGAAGCCCGCCTCGAACGCTATCCTGAACTTGGTTGAGAACTGCTTGGGTTTCTCACCGGGGGCCACAAGCTCGTTGGGCTTCATAATCAGAGCACAGAGCGCTGGCGACAGGGTAAGGGCATTGATAGCTGAGAATCCCACCGCAGCCGCCATGGTCAGACCGAACTGCTTGTAGAACAAACCGGATGTACCGCCCAGGAAGGACACGGGGATAAATACCGCCATAAACACCAGAGTCGCGGACACCACCGCTGCGGACACACCCTCGACACCGTCTGTGGCAGCCTTATATGCAGACCTGTATCCCATGTCGAAGCGCGCCTGCACCGCTTCGACGACGATTATGGCATCGTCCACCACCGTACCGATAACCAGAATCAATGCGAAAAGGGTAATCAGGTTGATGGTAAATCCGGCCACCACCATGAAGGCGAAGGTCGCAATCAGCGCGACGAATATACAGATAGTAGGGATGAGGGTCGCCCTCGGACTCTGAAGGAAGATGTACACCACCAGGACCACGAGCAGAATAGTCTCGAAGAGAGTCTTTATCACCTCGTGGATGGAAGCATCAAGGAAATCCTTGGTACTCATGATGTCCACTATCTCAATACCCTTAGGCAGATCAGCCTTCACCGTTTCCAGATATGCGTCTATCTCCTTGATGATCTCATTGGCGTTACTTCCGGCTGTCTGGTTGATCATACAGGTAACACCTGAAGCACCCTTTACACGACCCTCGTAATTATATGAGACGGCACCCAGCTCTATATCGGCGATATCCTTCAGTTTAAGAACCCGGCCGTCATCATAGGCACGGATAACTATCTCGCCGAACTCCTCTTCTGTGGACAGACGGCCCTTGTAGCGGAGAGTATACTGGAACACATTGTCCGAGTTCTCACCGATAGCTCCGGTCGAGGCCTCGATGTTCTGACTGGACAGGGCCGCACTGACGTCGGAAGGTATCAGATTGTACTGAGCCATCACGTCGGGCTTCATCCACACACGCATCGCATAGTCACCACCCATCACGTTGCAGTCACCCACTCCGGAGATACGCTGTATCTGAGGTTTTACATTGATGGAAAGATAGTTGGTGAGGAATGTCTCGTCATAAGTGCTGTCAGGCGAAACAAGAGCGAATACCTTAAGGGTACTGCTCTGACGCTTGGACACCTCGACACCGACCCTGGTAACCTCGGCCGGCAGCAGGGATGTGGCCCTGGACACACGGTTCTGCACATTGACCGCAGCCATATCCGGGTCGATACCCTGTTTGAAATATACGGTAATGGATGCGCTTCCGGAGTTACTTGCCTCGGAAGTCATATAGGTCATGTCCTCAACACCGTTGATGGCCTCCTCCAAAGGGGCAATCACGGCATTCTGCACCGCCGTCGCATTCGCACCGCTGTATGTGGTCGAGACATGTATCGTCGGAGGCGCAATGTCCGGATACTGCTCGATAGGCAGAATCGCCAGCGCGATAATACCCACAAGCACTAAAAACGTAGAAATGGCGACCGACAGGATTGGCCGGTCTATGAATGTCTTTAGATTCATACGTTACTCTCCTTCGTTATAATTTACGGGAGTTCCTGTGACAGGAGTTCCCTCCCTGAGCAGACCGGCTCCCTTGGAGACTATCACGTCACCCTCGGTCAGACCGCTCTCGACTACATATTCCCTGCCGTCATTGAGACGGAACACCTTTATCTCGTTGGACACGGCCTTACCGTCAACCACCTTATAAACGAATATCTTGTCCTGAATCTCGTATGTAGCCTCCTGAGGGATTACTATACAGCCGTTCCTGTCATATGACACATTGATACGTCCTGAACCACCGCTCATCAGACGGCCGTCGGGATTGTCGAAGACAGCTCTGACACGCACTGTACCGGTTCCCTTGTCCACGATACGGCTGATTACGTCGATACGGCCCTGATGCTCATACTCGGTACCGTCAGCCAGTGTAAGCGTCACCGGCTGGAAAGACTTCACCGTATTGTCGATGGAGCCGTACTGACGGGTCATCGAAAGCACCTCCTTCTCGGGCAGGGAGAAATATACATACATCTGAGAATTATCCGAAACGCTTATCAGAGGCTCGGCCATGGATGCGCTTACCAAAGCTCCCACCCTGACAGATGTCATGCCGGCAGAGCCGTTCACCGGACTCTTGACTATGGCATATGAAAGACTCTGAGCCGCACTTGCCTCAGCAGCCTCAGCCTGACGCAGAGCAGCTACAGCGCTGTTATACGAGTTACGGGCCGTCTGAAGCTCGAAATCCGATATCACTTTCTCCGCATACAAATCCTCGCTTCCCTCCAAAGAAAGTTCCGAAGTCGCCAACTGAGCCTCAGCTGTAGCGACAGTAGCCTTGGCCTGCCTGTATGCGGCCGCATAAGGGATAGTATCTATCACGAAAAGTGTCTGCCCCTTTTTCACTTTAGCCCCTTCCTGGACCAGCACGTCGGTAATGAATCCTGAAACCTGGGGTCTCACCTCTACATCCTGTTTTCCCTCTATCACCGCAGAATAGCTCACAGACAAAGACCTGTCCTCGGGAAACACTTTCAGAAGCGGATACGTAACCGCCTCTACCTGGCCCTGAGTCTTCTGCTTACATGATGTCATGCTTAAAACGGCACACAGTCCCAAAGCCGCAATTGTCAGATAACGCATAATATTAATACTTTTTACACTTTATAAATATGAGTACGTGTTAGCAACGATTGTGCCAAATACCTAACGAGTTCCGTTTTTGACACATTCTGTTCTTTTTTCCACAATACAAATTCCGGTCTCGGAGACCACAGCGTCCATCAGCATATCGTGAGGTTCCCGGGGCACCGCATCCACCATCTGGAAATCGAAGCAGACCCCGACCTTGTACGGCCCGCCCTGACAGCTGTCCGAAGCCCCGGCCAAGAGTCTGTCATAAAAGCCCTTGCCTCGTCCCATCCGGCCACCGGTGGCATCGAATGCAACACCCGGCACCACGACTAAGTCTATATCCTGAATCCGCACCTCCTCGGAGCCGCAGTCCGGCTCGGGTATCGAATACGACTCCCCCGGCACAAGCGACGCCTTCCCGGAAAAACGCCTTATCCTCAGATTATCTCCGTCCACCACGGGCAGAAATACATTCTTTCCCTCCGCAACACATTTCATCACAGCTTCCTGGGTATGCACCTCGTCCGGCATTGCCCAATAAAACAGGATATTCTCCGCCTTGCAGAATTCCGGCACAGCCATCAGGCGCTCCATCACCGGCACAGAACGGAGAAGACGCTCCTCGAGGGGCACCTGCTTCTTGCGCATCGATATCAATTTGCGAAGTTCCTTCTTACTTTCCATAATTTTCAATATTTTCGCAAAAATATAATTTTGTCCGACACGATGGAAAAAGTTCTGCTTCACTCCTGCTGCGCCCCCTGCTCGGCCGCCATCCTCGAATGGATGGGGCAGAACGGCTATGAACCGACCATCCTCTTCTACAACCCCAACATCTTCCCCGAGGAGGAATATCTCAAGCGGAAAAATGAGATAGTGAGGTATGCTCAGGAAATCGGGGTGGCCATAGTTGACTTAGACGGAGGCAATGCGGAAATCCGCTCCGGGCGAGAACTGACGGCAGGGATGACGGAACCGGGCAATGCGGAGGAGCAACAGGGCGCTGCCGGTGATTTCTGGGAGCAGCAGCACACACAGTGGCTCAAATGCACTGTCGGACTGGAGAATGAGCCGGAACGGGGCGGACGCTGCCTCGCCTGCTTCAAGCACCGCCTCTGCACTGCGGCCTCCTACGCAGCAGATTACGGCTTCCCCCTCTTCACCACCACCCTCGCCTCCTCCCGCTGGAAGGACATCCGGCAGATCAACGAGGCCGGCTTCTACGCCGAGGAGCACTGCGGCCGCAGCCTGACCCGCTTCTGGGACCGCAACTGGCGCAAGGGCGGCCTCTACGAACGCCGCAACATCCTCGCCCGCCAGTTCTACAACCAGCAGTACTGCGGCTGCGAATTCAGCCTCGCCCACCGCAACCATTCCTCCGACACTATTAACTAACACAATTTAAACAAAATGAAAAATTTTATCATTATCGCAATCCTTGCCGCTGCATTTACGGCTTGCACAACTAAAATCCCCGGTGAAAAAGGTTGCGTCATTCTGCAAAGGTCTGACGGAACATATGACCTAAAAACACCAAAGGGCGAAAAGATTAAACTTCGGGCCGATTCGCTAAAATGGTTTTATGACTGTTTTTATCGTATTTATCTGCCTGATAGTACTCAGCGCGCCTATGTTCCAAAATATAATTTCTTGACAGACGCTTATGACAAAATTTATTTTGGCGGTCAACAATTTCTTGTTCATACTGATGACGCAGTAGGTGTTGTTCAGCCATGGGATCAAATCCCTCCCAGCTCGGCGACTGATAGTATATACATATTCTATGTCCAACATCTGGAAGAATATCTTTATGTCGTCCAGCATCGAGAGTATGTATGGTTTCTGGATAAGGTCGTGAAATATAACTCAACATGGCCCTTACATACCATATTTACAGCCGATTATTGGCGTTCAACCACTTTCTCAGACGAACAGCTTGCTGAAATTCTCAAATCAGCAAAGCGTAATGAATACGAAGTAGGATGGATTATTGATTAAAGAAAAAAATTTTACCCGCTGTCTTTTCATTTCTGCCGGCGTTATTAACTGACATAAAATAATCAACTTAAAACAAAAAAGTATGAAAAAGTTTTTATTATTATCAGGAGCGCTGTTGGCGCTGTTGTCTGCAACATCATGTACGCAATGGTACGGACTGAATGATTATCTGCGCGTCAAGGTCGATGCTGATGGCAACCACGGTATCTATCGTGGTGAAGAAGAAGTCGTCCCGATGGAGTATCAAAGTTTTCAGGTCGTTGATGAGCCAAGGTCAAATTTTTTTGCGTCGCGCGAGATCGTCTATACTTATGTCATCGGCAAAAAAGCCGACGGTTGCGATCTGTGGCGGATTGGCCGAACCAGTATGTCGGAAGTACTGCTTTATTCGGCGCCGGAGATTGAGCCTTTGGATCTTCGGCCGGATGGATTTAGCGGAAACGCGAGAAAACTCTATGTCGGCACGTTGGCGGATGGCAAAAAAGAAGTCTACAACCGGTTTGCCCGCCCCCACAAATCCGGCCCGTATGACGAGGTCTACCCCGGCGTTGAGGAGTGGATTTTCCGCGTCGGCGATAAATGGGGGGTAAAACATATCAGCAACAAAGGCACCGAGGCCAAATACGACCAAGTTTACATATTTGATTGTTATGAACGTCTCTATTATCTAAAAAGAAATAATCAATATGAGTTATATTATTACAACTACGATGAGTTAAGTTATATTGGCATTGTAAATCAGCAAGAGATTGATGAACTAATGCCTCTTGTCAGCAAGCAATATTCTCCGTATAGTTTTCATATAGAAACACAGGACATACCTAAAGATATGCTTAGAAAAATTAAAATTAGAACAGGTAACACGTGGCTTCTTTAAAAATTCAGACAACAAAAAAACCGTTTTCCTCAACCGAGGCAAACGGTTTTTCTTTTTTGTTATGCCCTAAAACCGTCCGGTTTTCAAAAATTCCATAACCTCATAACAAACTTCCGTGTTATGAAAAATATTCCAATGATGATCGCGAATATCAATCACTTCTTTGGCACCGCTGTGTTTCTTAACCTCGCTCGCCTCGCGTCGCGGCATTCGGCTGCGGGTCAAAAACGCCAGCACCCGCCCAATCCAAGATTCGTTGCTCAGGATAATCCCCGGTTTGGGTTTGTTGATCTGCGGCAGCTTGGCTATTTCTTCCGGTGCCAAATCCGCCGCCATCGGCCCTATAAAAAATCCAAACAGCGTGTTCCGCCCCAGAGTCTCAATCAGCCGGCTGCCATAAGTATATGGTGCGACTTCAACTACATATTCCGAAACACCATAAAGCACCTGACACAGAGCTATCAAGCACATTTTCAATCAATTGCATATAGATTCGTTGCTCTATGCCCTGAAAAAACAAGCCATAGAGCAACCCGTCAATCAGCACCTACCTGATTACAAGCACATTATCCAGACACCCCTTGCTTTATGGTCAACAGCAGAGTACGACTGCTGACGATATAGGCCCGACCATTGGAGAGCCTGTATGCTGATGCAGATGCCGCAAGGACACTTATCCCTATGCTGCGATGAGGCATATCAATTATCCGCAGCATATTATCTATTCGGCTCACTTATCGGCCACTTCCGTATCTGTAATGCGGCTATCATCATAACGCACACATATTCATACACTTACCGTCGCAGCCGCATAACAGATACGGTGCCTTTTGTACGAAATCCGCTTCAAACCGGCCTTATCTGTTTTGCCGTATTTTGCATACTTGCTTATCACATAGCGACTTATGCAGAAAGCGAAATTACAGATACTGAGGTACTTTTTCTGGTACACCTCAGGGTAAGGTGACAGCCGTAAGGGACTTTGCGGATAGTCATTTTTATTTTCATACCTTTGTCTGCGTAATGGCTAAACACTGCGCAATATGATGAAACGGATACCTACTGCCATACTGGCCGCGGCGACGATGATTATGAGCGGCTGTAACGGAAACAATAACGGCAATCAACAGAAGACCATGAGCAATATTTCGGAAGAAACCGTCAATAGGGCGGTACGGGCCATAATGGGAAAATGTCCGCAGGCTGACAAGGAACTGGTACAGAAGGGCGTGGCCCAGGCGGCAGCACTGTGGAGGACTGAGGACGGCACTGAAGCGGAGTTCGGGCAGTTCGCCGCCGAAAGTTACGCTGCCACGCCCGAAGACCGCAAGGTGCTGTTCGACAAACTGTCGGCGGCATTCGAGACCCTTTACGGCACATCCAACCAAGTGGCCGTGCGGCTGCAGGCTCCGCTGCACCTGACCGGCCCGGAGCTCACCGATATAGACTACATCCTCGGAGCATTCGACCCATATTCTCACCTGTCGGATGACCTCTTCGCCAACAAGACAGCATTCGTCACCATCCTCAACTTCCCCTTCTACACCCTTGAGGAGAAAAACACCCTCGGAAAGGACTGGAGCCGCCTCGAATGGGCCTACGCCCGCATGGGAGACGCATTCACCACCAGGGTGCCGGCAGCAGTCAAGGCCCGTTACGCCCAGGTGCTCAGCGGCTGCGAGAACTACATCGCCTCCTACAATATCATGATGGGACATCTGCTCACAGATGACGGCCGCCGTCTCTTCCCCGAGGACATGGTGCTGCTCTCGCACTGGAACCTGCGCGACGAGC
The DNA here is from genome assembly GCA_019116965.1 of Candidatus Coprenecus pullistercoris. GTDB lineage: Bacteria > Bacteroidota > Bacteroidia > Bacteroidales > UBA932 > Coprenecus > Coprenecus pullistercoris. The sequence continues at coordinate 2,829 of DXAT01000070.1, read as the reverse complement.
TCAAGAGCAACTACGCCGACATTCCCGATGCCAACGAGAAGCAGGAGATGATATATCAGGTAATGCTCCGTATCGTGGACCAGACCATCCCGAAGGACGTGGTGAACAATCCGGCATACGACTGGGCCCCCTATTCCAACAAGACATGGAAAGACGGCAAGGAAGTGCAGCTCCAGCCCGAGACCGATGTCCGCTACTCGCACATCCTCAACACCTTCCACGTGGAAGAGCAGATCGATCTCTACAGCCCAGAGCTGCCCACCGGCATCGCCCGTAACTTCGAGGAGGGCATGGAAGTATCCGCTAAGGACATCGAGGAGCTGTTCATCCGCCTGATATCTTCCGGTGAGGTGAAGGAAGTCGCCGCGCTCATCAAGGAGCGTCTGGGCCGCGACCTGAGACCCTACGACATCTGGTACGACGGATTCAAGAGCCGTTCAGCCATGCCCGAGGACAGGCTGACCGAGATGACCCGGCGCAAATATCCTGACGCGCAGGCATTTGCTAAGGATATGCCCAGAATGCTCCGCTACCTGGGATTCCCTGCCCATGATGCCGGATACATCGCTGACCGCATCGTAGTGGAACCGGCCCGCGGCTCAGGCCACGCCTGGGGAGCTCAGGGACGCTGGGAGCCTGCCCGTCTGCGCACCCGTATCGGAGACAAGGGCATGGACTACAAGGGTTACAATATCGCAATCCACGAGTTCGGCCACAACGTAGAGCAGACTCTGGACCTCTACGACATCGACTACTACATGCTCAACGGCGTGCCCAACACCGCCTTCACCGAAGCCCTGGCCTTCATCTTCCAGAAGCGGGACCTCCAGCTCCTCGGCTTTGACTACGAGATGGACGACAACACCACTCTGGACATCTTCTGGGGTGCCTACGAGATCATGGGTGTCGCACTGGTGGACATGTACACCTGGCAGTGGCTCTACAGCCATCCCGAGGCTACGGCCTCCGAGCTGCGCGATGCCGTCAACAGCATAGCCAAGGACGTATGGAACAAGTACTACGCCCCCATGCTCGGCACCCCCGACTGCCCCCTGCTGGCCGTCTACTCGCACATGGTCAACTCCCCGATGTACCTGCCATACTATCCTTTCGGCCACATCATCGAATACCAGCTCGAATGCCATCTAGCCAAGTGCCGTACCAAGACTGAATTCGCATCAGAGCTGCGCCGCATCTACACCCTCGGCCGCCTGACCCCTCATATCTGGATGCAGCAGGCCGTCGGCTCCGAGGTCAGCGTGGATCCGCTCCTCGAAGCCGTCAGCACAATCTTTTCCAAATAAATTTTGGCATATTACCAAAATTTGGTAACTTGCGGAAAATTTAGAAAAGGATGAAAAACACATCAGTGGCCCTCGGCCCTCATTTTGACAATTTTATTCAGGTCTCCTTAGAAACGGGACGCTACGGCAATGCCAGTGAGATTGTCCGCGCTGGACTGCGCCTTCTCGAGGAGGAAGAACTGCGCGTCAATGCACTCAGATGTGCCATCAATGACGGTCTGAACAGCGGCATCGCCACCAACTTCGACCCCGTCGCACACCTCGCCAGACTGAAAACAGGACTGCCCGATGAGTAAGCTCCGCTTCACCAACAGGGCAGTCGGCGACCTCACGTCCATCTGGAACTATACTGTACGGACATGGTCTGTGCAGCAGGCTGAAACATACTACAACATGCTCATGAACGCATGCGGCGGTCTCACTGAACCGGGCCCGGATATATGTCGGCACTACGATGACATCATGCCCGGTCTGCTCGGAATTAAAACAGGCCGTCACATCATATTCCACACCATTTCCGAAAGCGGAGACGTAACAATAATCCGCATCCTGCACGAACGGATGGATGTGCGGCAGCGGCTCAGATAAACAAAATCCCCGTCACGAAAAGCAAATGCGACGGGGATTCTTATTTCATCATAACGCAGCAGTCTGCCCGCTATGACGCACTGTTATTCCTCTTTCATGTAGGTATAGCGGTGGTCGGTTGGAGGCACCAGAGTCTCCTTCACGGCACGCGGCAGCACCCAGCGGATAAGATTGAACTCACCGCCGGCCTTGTCATTGGTGCCTGAAGCACGGGCTCCGCCGAAAGGCTGCATGCCGACTACGGCTCCGGTGGGCTTGTCGTTGATGTAGAAGTTGCCGGCTGCGTATTTCAACTTGCGGGAAATCTTCTCGAGTGCCAGACGGTCACGGCCCCAGATGGCTCCGGTCAGGCCGTAAGGCGAGGTGGTGTCGCAGAGCTCGACGGCCTTGTCCACATCGGCGTCATCGTAGACATAGACTGTGAGGACGGGACCGAAGATCTCCTCTTCCATGCTCTTGAAATGAGGGTCGGTGGTGACGATGACTGTCGGCTCCACGAAGTAGCCCTTGGACTTGTCGTATCCGCCGCCGAGCACGATCTCTGCGTCTTTGGATGCCTTGGCGTAGTCGATGTAGGAAGCGATATTGTCGAAGGACGTCTCATCGATGACAGCGTTGATGAAATTCATCGGATCGCAGACATCACCCATCCTGACCTGGGCTGCCGTATCCTTGATCTTCTCAAGGACAGCAGGCCACAGGGACTTGGGCACGTACATACGGGAAGCGGCAGAGCATTTCTGGCCCTGGTACTCGAAGGCACCGCAGTAAGCCGCATTGCCTACTTCCTCGGCCACTGCCGAAGGATGCACGAAGATGAAGTCCTTGCCTCCGGTCTCACCCACCAGACGGGGATAGGAGCGGTAGTTGGCAATATTCTCGCCCACCTGACGCCACAGGGTATTGAATGTGGCGCTGGAACCGGTGAAATGCACGC
>DXAT01000005.1 GCA_019116965.1 Candidatus Coprenecus pullistercoris | reverse complement strand
GTCTACGAGGCCTATAAGAGTTTCAATGCCGCTCACGGGATGATCGTGAGCTTCATCAAGTTCGCGGTGCTCTCGACCGCCGGCGAGATGCTGGGGGTGCGTATCACCACCGGACGTTACTACTACAAGGGTTTCGGCCTGATATCCAAGATGCTCGTCTGGGGCATCCTCGGCATGGGCATCAACATGGCGATGATTATCTTCTCGTCCGGCACTCCGGCATTCCTGGAGTACATGGGACTGACCGGCGCCACTGAGTTCCTCGCCGGGCCGATGTGCTGGCAGAAGGTGCTGGTGGCGTTCTGTGTGTCGGTGGCCATGAACTCGATATTCGCTCCGGTATTCATGACCCTGCACAAGATATGCGACATCCACATAGCGGATTACAACGGCTCTGCCCTGGCCCTGATACGGCCCTGGAAGATGGGCGAGCTCTTCTGCCGCGTCAACTGGAAGGCCCAGTGGGAATTCGTCTTCAAGAAGACCATCCCCCTGTTCTGGTTCCCGGCCCATACGGTGACCTTCCTGCTGCCGCCCTCCGGCCGCGTTCTCTGCGCCGCCCTGCTCGGGGTCGCCCTCGGCGTGCTCCTGGCCCTTGCCGCACGCAAGAAATAACCGGCGCTCCAGCTTCTGCGTTTACCGTTTATATTGAGATGGTATTCATAAGTAAAAATTGGCTATATTTGTCTGATTAAAAGTCGGACAGATATGAGAGTACGCAACATATTGTTCAGCATTGCCGTTACGGCTGTGCTCGCAGTAACCGGAGCCGCGGATGCGGGAGCGCAGCAGAAACGGGCACTGGTGATAGGAATCGGGGACTATCCGGCCGGATCCGGGTGGCGGGAGATAAACGGAGACAGGGATGTGGAACTGATAGTCCCGATGCTCCGCAGCAATGGTTTCGCGCAGGAGAATATCTTCACGCTGGTCAATGAGGAGGCTACGAAGTCGGCCATAGAGGCTGCTTTCAGAGATTTGACCAGTGCCGCGGAAGACAGGGACGAGCTGTACATACATTTTTCGGGACACGGCCAGCAGGTGACTGATATCAGCGGGGATGAGCCTGACGGTCTTGATGAGGCTCTGATCCCGTATGACGCTGCGATAGAGTACGGTAGAAATGGATATAGGGGGCAGAATCATATTCTGGACGATGAGCTGGGAATGTGGCTGGAGGCTCTGAGGGAGTCTGTCGGTCCCAAAGGGGTGATTGTCGTGGCTTTGGATGCATGCCACAGCGGAGATGCCACGCGCGGGGAGGAAGATGAGCAGGAGCATGTGCGTGGTACCTCGGAGATATTCGGGATGCCGGGATCGGCCAGGTCCGACGGAGGGCGCATCGCAGCTCCGGCAGACGGACGGAAGGCAAGGAAGGCCGATGTGGACTGGGTCTGCCTGAGTGCCTGCAAGTCGTATCAGAGCAACTATGAGTATAAGTCAGAATCGGGATATTATGGCCGGCTTTCATGGGCTGTTTCAAAGGTGCTGAAGCCGGGAGTTGAGTTTGAGGCTTTTATCGGCGGTGTGGAGGAACTTTATGACTTAATGCCGCTTCCCGGACCGCCTCAGGACCTGGATGTGGATGCTCCGGCAAATTATAACGGCATGCTGTTTTAAAGGGACGATGCTATGAGGAGACTGGATGACAGCAGGCTGATAGCATTGATCAGGACTGGCGGAGATGCCGGACTGGAAGCCATGTACCTACAGTACCGGGACGAGTTCCTGGGCTGGGGACGGAGATTTCTGAAAGCGGATGAGGACGAGCTGGCCTCTGTCTACACGGACACCTGCATAGCGGCTTGTGAAAATGTGCGTTCGGGCAAGTACGCGGCGGCAGGGAATGTCAAGTTCAGGTCCTACTTGTTTCAGATAGCCAGGAACAAGCACCTGAACCTGCAGCGGAGCAGGAAGAACGATCCTCTGGCCAAGACGGTGGAGGACATTTTTGGGAAAAATGAAAGAGGGATAGACAGGGAGGAGGATGGAAGTGCTGTTTCGGATAGTGGTCTTCCGGACGTGTTTGAGGAGGACATGGACAGCGACGAGGTCCGCATGACTAAAAACGGGATTGTGCGGGACGTGGTGTTCAATGAGATGACGGAACCTTGCCTGAGTCTGTTCAGGTATATCTACTACGAGCACAGGAAGGGGAAGGATGTCGCGGAGCTGATGTCGTACAAAAATGCCGACACTGTCAAGTCACAGACAGCCAGATGCCGGAAGAAGTTGGGTGAAGTTTTGAGAGTTAAATTTAAAAACGCAGGACTGATATGAAAAAGGAAGTAAGGGAAACCGGCCTGGAAGACAGGATAGACAGATATCTTCTGGGGTATATGGATGAGGACGAGCGCTCTGAGTTTGAGTCTGAGATGTCATCCGACAGCTCTCTGGCGGAGGAGGTCGGGACGCGCCGTATGGTGATAGCCTCTGTCCGGGAGTACGGCCGTATGAGAGACAGGCTGCAGTCAGTCGAGGCCGGTATCAGAAGAGAGAAAGCCCGGAGACGCAAGGTGATGTGGCCGCTGATATCATTTGCTGCGGCCGCCTGCCTGGCAGCATGTATATACGTGCCGATAGATGCGGCAAAGCAGAACTACATGACATGCGGAAACTCCGTCATACTTGCCGACGTGGTGCAGCCCTCCCGCGGAGGAGCGGACTTTGACGCCATAGTGGAGGCGATAGACAGCGGCAGATATGAAGACGCATACGCCCTGATCGCCGATATCCGCTCGGCTCCCGCACCCGAGTACGACCAGTCCCCCGAGGACAAACGCAAATACCAGGAGGCCCGGTACCGGTATGAGATGCAGACCCTCGACTACCTCGAAGCCGTCGCCCTCATGAGACAGGGCAAGTTCCTGAAGGCGCGCCGGGCCTTGAAGGCGCTGGCTGCCGATGGCTCCTCTAGCGAGAATTCTTACTACAAGGATGCTGCGCAGGAACTCCTCGACAAGCTGTAATTCTACGCACTTATGAAAGCAAAGCACTTGATAACAGGATTGTTGGTTCTTATTGTCTTTGGGCATAATAAGGTGTCTGCAGAAAATAAAGACAGTTTAAAGACTGCATGGATTGATATCTTTGAAATGGCTGGGCATCTGCATGATGCAGGAAAATACTCGTTGGCGGATTGTCGGTACATGGACTTGATTTCCAATATGAGCTCTGTCCGGGAAGAGACAAGTTGGGATTTTGTCAATGAGATAATACTTCGGTATATAGACAATTCTCTGTCGTTACATGACTACCCGCGGGCAGTTTCAGTGCTTTCGACTCCAGCATGGTTTGCGCCAGGGGACCAGGTCAGGCATATGTCTCTGCTGGCCAGAACGGTTAGGGAAATAATGCCGAAGCATACGGAGGGCGTGCTGGAGTGGCTGGATTATGCAGACAGCACATTGAATGAGTTGAAACTTGCGGGTATGGATGTAGTTGATATCGAATATCCGTTACTTAATGAGTTGGGTGCGGTATATGGCCGTCTGGATATGACAGACAGTCTGATATCGGTTGTTGCAAGAATCAAGTCCGCCTGGGAGTTGACACCGACAGATAAAAGATGGCCGTCTGAGGCATATTGGTGGTATGCTTTGGAACTTATAAAGGAGAATCGGTTCCAGGAGGCGGAAATTATTTTAAAGAATGTCATAAGGAATAAATTGGAATTCGATGTTACGCAAGTATATCCGGCAGTGATTGTGTATACTGTACTGTGCGGATTGACAGATGATACTGGTGATTTGAACAGCATTCTTAACAGTCTTTTAGACGTCTTGGATGAAGAGATGTCACGACAGGGGATACAGATGTCGTATGACCAGTTTTATCATTATTTCAGGGAAGAATTGTTCCTGGACGTGATGTCGTTTGCTGCTGTTGCAGATCCTGTCCGATGCAGTGGAGTGCTGTATGACGCACTCTTAACACTCAATAACATGAGGCAGGATATTCAGATGGATATGCTGGCGTATGCTGATACCTGTAAGTCAAAGAATTTTTCTAATCTGTATAATCTGATCAGAACGGTTAGAGATTCTGAAGTCGGAGATGCGGCAGACTACTCTTATGTAGACTGCATCGGTTCTTTGACTGATTTGCCAATCCGCTCACACCGCTACTCGTGGCAGGATGTCAGGGATGCCTTGACAGCTCAGGATATTGCTGTGGAATTTTTTCTGGTGCCGCATAAAGAACCACTGCTTGCTGCTTTGGTTCTAAGGGAAGGTTATAGTAAGCCTGAAATGGTAGAACTATGTCTCTTATCGGATTTGAAATCAGAAGTGAACAAAGGGGTGAAACTGTATAGAGAAGGCGGAAAATCTATATATAACCTTATTTGGAGGCCTCTTGAGTCAAAATTGGAAGGAGCAAGGCGCGTATTTTATTCTCCAGTCGGGGATATGCGCATACTCAATATGGATGCGATAATCTGCCAGGAGGGAGACCGGCTGATGTCCGAAGTTTATGAGATGAACATGCTGAGTTCTACAGCGAAGCTTATCCGTCCTCAACATTCGCCGGATTATAAGGCGGAGATAGGAGACCTGAAAGCATTGGTGTACGGAGGCCTGGAATTTTATCCGGATTCCGTTGATTGGAAGAAGGCATCGTTGGCGTGGAACTGGGCCCGTTTTGCCCGAAAGACCGAATATCTGTTTGATGACTCCGGTTTTCTTATACCAGGATTATCTGCGGTAAGTGCAAGATATCTCCATAATTCATTAAAAGAAGTGAGAGAAATTGCTGAGGAAATATCTTCTGAGCATGTGTTTTTAAGGACAGGGCTGGCAGGGATAGAAGAGGATTTCAGGAATGATTATGATGCCGGGATAATGCACTTTGCCACTCACGCCTTCTGTCTTGATGACGACGAGATATTGATAGACGAGATGCTTGCCGGTCTGGATTTCTCTTATGTCTCAACGATGGAGCTGTCTGCATTTAAACGTTGCGGACTGCTTTTCAGCGGTGCCGGAAGTACGATGGAGGGAAGGAAGCCCTCCGGTGTATTTGACGGTATAATATATGGAGACAATATTGCCGCCAGAGATTTCCGTAATACCGATCTTGTGGTACTGTCCGCTTGCGGGACAGCTTTGGGAGATGTTCATGAAGCCGGAGTCTACGGCTTGCAAAGGGCCTTCAAGAGAGCCGGCGTAAACACCATAATCATGTCGCTCTGGAACGTCAACGATGTATCCACCGCACACATGATGACCGAATTCTACAAATACTTGATGAGCGGAGACTCCAAGCGCGAGGCATTCGGCAAAGCCAGGGCTTCAGTAAGAGAAAAATACAAGGACCCTTATTATTGGGCACCATTTATCATGCTTGATTGATTCTCGCATTATTGACCGTGCTTTACCGCTTTGTATTTCTGATTCCTGCTTGTCGGGGTCTCAGGTGCGGTCATTGCCAACACACCTGCCGCCACCATCGGATTAATATAACGTGAGTTCGATGAATTCAGAACAATGCAAGCTGTGTGTCAATCGTTCGTGAAACATTGATACACGGTTTCTTAGGGAAACAGCAATATGCGGCAATGCCAGAAAGAAGGTTGACAATAAAGTTGTCA
>DXAT01000069.1 GCA_019116965.1 Candidatus Coprenecus pullistercoris | reverse complement strand
GGTCTTGGACTCCAGCAGCTTCACTTGGAACGGAACGCCTGTCTTGTGGTCTTAATCCTTATTGTAATGGAAGTAGGTCTTGGACGCTGTTTCTCGCATTGTTCTGATACTAAGCTTGCTGTGGGTGAAATTTTTATTGTGTTTATAAATTTTATATGCCATTTTGTACCTTCTGTTTCTATCTTTGATAGTCCAAAGATACCAAAATTTATCAATATTTCAAAGAACTGAAATGTGTTTTTAACTTCTACATTAGATAGAAGTCATTGGCAAGGTGAATATGTTCCTTGGCTCTGGTCAAGGCTGTATAAAGCCACTGATAATCCGATTTTGACGGGCAGTGGCTTATGGCTCTTCCGATATCCAGATATACATCCTCCCATTCTCCGCCCTGTGCTTTGTGGCATGTGACGACATAGCCGAATGTCGTACGCAGGGCATTGAGATATGAATCTTCCCGCATAGCTTTAATATATGTATCAGAGTTCTGTTTTATACCTTTTTCCTTCATCCGTATGTGGAAGTCAATAAAGAGTCTCTTGTATTGCTCTTGAGTGAGATTGAGATATTGTGAGAAAAGTATGTTCTCAATCAGAAGCGTAGTGTGTCGTTCCTTGGAAAATGTCTCTTCAACTTCTATGTTGAGAAATGTCAGCTCAGCTCTTTCGGTTCTCGCTCCGATTTGAGTAACTTTTACCAGGTTGCCATTGAGGAGACCGTTCTGATTGTTCTGGACCACCAGAAGCAGATCCCCTATGCAAAGGGTATGTTTGTTGAATCCTAAAGCTGTTCTGACAGTTTGGGATAGAATTTTGCATCTGCGGTTGCTGTTTGAAATCATGATACATGATGAGTATCCGCATTCTTTGATGTGCTTAACATAGTCTTGAAGCATGTCGGGAACAGATGGGTGAATGAGGATGTGCTCATATCGTTTAATAGGAAACTTTACCCATGTGTATGGTGGCGGATTGTCATGCATGAGCCTGATGGTGTTTGCGGCGAGGATTAGGTCGTTGTCTGCTGACTGTCTGACGATATCGGTCAGGTTGGCACTTGCTGTCCGAATGTTGAATGTGCTGGATATGAATTGTTCTGATAAAGCGGGGGAGAAATCTTCTCCTATAGGCGGCAGCTGGTATCTGTCTCCGATGAAGATGAATTTCCCCGACCGGTCATAATTGAACAGGTCTTCAAGGAGCTTCCCTGATCCGAATGTGGCTTGAGTTGAATTGGACTCAAAGTGGTTTGATATCATGGATGCCTCATCTATGATATATGCTTTTTCCTGTGTGTTGTTGTCCAGTGTGGCAAGACCGAAGTTGAGAACCAGTTGTCCGTCAGCCTCTATTTTTACTGCGTTACCGTCGGAGTCGGTTTTAAATAGCGTGTCCACATCCTGATTGATGCCTTTGAATGTATATATCAGCGAGTGGACGGTGCTGGCAGGGTTGCCGCTTATGTCGTGCAAAACTTTAGCGGCTCTTCCGGTAGAGGCGTGAAACGAAAAAATGTATCTGCCACTCTGCGCCATCCTGTCTGCAAGTATACGCACTAAAGAAGTTTTGCCTGTGCCGGCAAAGCCTGTCATGATAAAAGCCCCGGTACCGTCAGTTTTGAGGAAATCCAACAAGCGCTCCAATGCGGCCTGCTGCGATGGTGTCAGGGTTATGTCAGTAGAACTATATGGCATAATTGCGAAGTGTTACAATCAATGTATCTCTTGAATAGCTTGAAAAATATTGTTTGCCGTTTCGCTGTCTGTCCATGCAGCAATCTCTTTGAATACACCGGATCCGGCATCAGACCAATCTTTCTTCCTGTCACGGGGCTTGGTGGCAGAGTATATTCTGAGAACGGATGATTTTAAGATGTCGTACTGGTTTTGCGGTATGCTGGTGCTGCCGGACTGCTTCATCCAGTTGTTGATCCTATTTTTGAGTCCCTTGAAGTCGGATACCTTATATTCGCCGTTGTCATATCTCTCATATAGAAATTCAATGCCTCTCCCCAGTCTGTTCTCGCGTTCTTTCTGTTCGGTGGCCTTGCGTTTCTCTATCTCCTTCAGAACAGCTCGGCTATTGAGGATAGTGTCAATATTCTTCAGAATCTTAACATGATCAGAAAGCGTAGGACATAGTGCGCTGGCTTTGGTCAGCAGTTCTTTTGCTGTTTCATACTCGTCATTGTCGGACCGGGCTTTCGCGTCTTGGATCAATTTCTTATATTCAGTTTTTATTGCCTGTTCCTTTTCTCGTTTTTGTTGTATTTCCAATTTCAGACGGCGTTCCTCCATTATCCTGTCTGTTCTCTTCTTGAAATTGTTTTCGCGGGTGGTATTGAAGCCTTTGATGTCATTTTTATTAGCCAGGCTTATTTTGATGAAACCCATAGGACAGAAATGCTCCCCTCTGTTATCGTTCCATTCAGCTATTTTTCTGGATATGGGCTTGACGTTATTGCCTCTGTTCTTTTTCATATTAAGAGGCTCGGAGTAATAAGGCGTTGAGCCGAATTTGTGGTCTCCCGTTATGGCATGGAATCCACTTCCGCATGCCAGTCTCAGTATGCAGAATTTGCCTGTATTCAACCCTTCATAGGCTAAGTTCTTAATGCGGACTGCCTCATTTGTAATCTCATCCGGTTTATTGCTGCAGTCGTGCTGAAAGAACTCGCATTCTTTTTCCAGATGATTATATGTGTGTCTATTAATGTCTGTAAACAAGTCTATTATGCTGCCGTTATGCTCTTCGTCTTTTAATACAATACTGCCGTAGCCAATATCTCCGACTTTCAGGGATTCGTAGGCAAGCCCTATTCCGTTCTTCCACTCTTTATGTGGAGAATTCTGTCTTTTAAAATTGAAGATGTTGGTAGAAACAATGCACGAGGTGTTGAATTCGGCATCTGCCAACTGAATCGCCGAACCATGCTCTTTCAGCAAACCGTCCACTTGATTCGGAGCCGGTAAGCCTTCTTTAAATTTTTTATAGTATACTGAGCGTATGGCCCCTTTGAGGGAACTTCCGGGTATAATGGGTTTCCCGGTTAAGGTGTTTAAAACACATGGCTGAATCTGCCTGAAATTGGTTTTCCCGGCAGGTTTGGCATATTTATTCAGACAGAAACTCTCAATGTTATTGCTTATGAGATTCTCAATGCTTTTGCCCTGTGCTATGCTGTTGGTCAACTGTGTGGTGTCTATACTGTTGATAATTCTGCGTGTGTCAATTCTTATTACCTGATTATCCTTAACGATGTAGTCTATGCCTTCTTTCCATGTCTTGGCGGTATCGACCCCTATATGTACAGGCGAGATAATTTCTATCTTTATATCGTAGTGTTTCATAATTCATCTGTTTGATGGTAAAATAGGAATGAATAGGGAGCGGCCGCATCTCCATATGTTATGTAAGTCAGGTTCTTGTGGAATATCTGGTCTCAAATTGATGATTGCTCCTTTTTCAGAGACAGTCCCGTCTCCTCCGGAGAAGACAGATGCCGGTAAAAACGAGTAAATGTACTTTTTTCTGTAGCTGTTGTATGGGAATGTGGTAATCCAGCCGCCTCTTCTTGCTATATCATAGGAAATGTTATCTCCGGTAAGCATCTCTTCCAGTTGATTGTTGTCTTCTGGTATGAATGAGGACATGCACATCTGAAGGCCTGGTCTGTCAGGGACATTCAGAGACATTCTGCTTTTTTCTATGGTGAAAAAACCGTTGCCGACATTGCGGTCAGTTCCGATGCCCTCGTTTTGAAGAATGTTCAGGCCGATCTCAAGCAGTGTCGTATCGCCAGTGGCAATGAAGTACAGTCCGCTGCCTGATTTGAAATGTATACGGTCCATATAAAAAGGTACAGCATCATTTTGCCCGTCCCTTGCCACTGAGACCCTTGGGGATATAGACGATTGTATTTCCGGTCTTTTATTTTCAATATTGTCCGCCACATATTCGCCGTCTATGTACTGGCCTATGTCGTTTTCAGGGAAAATATTCTCTCCATGTATAGCTGCTTCAAAGTGTTTTACATCCAGCCATGCTGTTTTTTTTATAAGTTTGAGATTTTCAGGAGATATTTTTTTCGGTATGCCGTAGTTGAGAGGCTTGGGCAGGAAAAGCGTATCTTCTTTAAACGGAAAGAGTGAGCTGATTGTACATTTTAAATTTCCGTTATCCGGAATATGTTCTCTGGTTTTTGCAAGGCAGGCGGTGGCAGCAGCATAGAGAGTGTCGGACTGTATGGTTCTTAAAGAAACTCCATAATCAGCCCGCCTGTCTCCAATGTGCAGCGGAGAAGTGAAATGCAGTTTGTATATTTGGAATTCAGTCATGGTTGAAAATATTTTCGCCTTTATAATCGGACATACACCACTTGCTGCTTTCATCGGCGTATGATATAATGAAGTTGCTGAAATAAATCTGACCGTATCCGCGACTGCCGCTTCCTCCCAGGTAATCATTTTCCAGGAGAGTCAGGCCGTCTTTCAGCATGCTCATTAGTTCTTTTTCGTTGTCTCCGTCCCATACATTGATGATAAATTCTGCATGAAAAACAGTGCCGGCCGGAACTCTCTCTATCTGACGGGGATTGGAAATGGCCCTTAGGCGGTCTATTGTATTCTCGAATTTAACTTCCGTAAACGGCATTTCCAATTCATCGCAATTCTCAAGATCGTTTTTTGACTCTTCTGTCAGATAAGCGTCCCTTACTATAAGTTTTGACTTGGTTTTCTTTTTGGAATAACCGAAAAGCTTGTTCACATCATCATTCTGCCCGACTTCAGTTGCTCCATGTGTCAGTTCAAGCAGACAGCGCATTTTGCCGCGTATTGAACTTCCTGGGATGTACGGTATGTTATGCTTGAACGCCAGTTTTATGACAGGGCTGTCTACTCCGCCGATTTCCACATTGTCTTTGTCACCGCCTATGTGAAGTCCCGTCTTGACATTAATATCGGCGGAAATTTTTATTTTTGCTGTAAGTTGTGTATTCATGATGTATTTGCTGTTTTAGTTTTTGTTTTCGTGATATTTATGGTATGCGACAATGGCTTCAAACATCTTGATGAAGTTGTCAAAATCAGTTTTATTGTGGACTTGATCTATTGCAGAGGATATGATTTCATAGAAATCCTTGATTTTATTGTCTTTGTTCTGACGGCGTCCAACTGCATACGCAAGCTTGGGCTTCAATAACTTAAACTCGCTGTTGTCGCTGTCGTCATATCCGTTCAGTTGCATATGTTTGACCTCTCCATAGAATTTTCTAAGCTGTGAGGTTGTTAGTTTGATGCCGTCTCTGCCGGAAGTCAGGTATTCTGCAAATTTATCCGCAGCGGATATGACAGCATCGTCTATTCTGTCCAGTTTTTCAGTCAGAATTTTGAATTGCTGAAGTTCGGTGTTCATAAGTATTTATTTTATTCGTTAAATGTTTGTCTTGATTCCAATTCAGCCCATCTTGCAGCTATGGCTATAAGTTTAAGGTCGGTGCTGTTTTTCTCATAAAGTAATCTGATAATGTCATCGCATAAATCTGCTGTATTTTTAGATTTTCCTGCTTTTGCCCGGGTCAGTGAGTAAGTGCCTCTCCACAGCCAGCTCTTGTCTGCGGTCTGCTTGTCATTGGCACGGCTCATTTCATACAGGGTCATGACTCGGTGGAGAATGGCCTTGGACATATCTCCTCCGTCCCCGTTTTCCTGATCGAGGCATGATACGAAACGTTCTTTCCAGCTTTTTACAGTCTGGAACTCACCATTCCAAGATATGGTTTCTCCGAATATGGTGATGGCGTTCTTTTCTGCGGGAGTGCCGTGAGTCCTGGAAAATTTCTTTGCGGCATCTTCCGCTTCTCCGGACATCTCTGCCGCTTTGGATATAGGGAATTTGGGCTTTACCATGACGATGCCGCCGGAGATGGAAATGTCATCCCTTCCGGTGAAGTCTCTGAACTCTTTTCTGACATCCTCCGCGAACAGGATGATCTTGTCCCATCTGCCTATCGCGAATATGTCATCTCCTCCGGAGTACAGGATGTTTACATCTTCGCGGTATTCGTCTTTGTCCCGGATGGTATTGAGGTATCCGCTGAAGAAAGTGTCCAGCAGGAATGACAGTGTGGAGTATGCTGCGAAACTCCTTCTTCCTTCTGGGAGGCCTTTGATTAAAATGGAGCCCAGTCCGTCGACATCCATGCGGAGAATACCCAGCAGTCCTCCTTTGTCTTTCCCTGACAGCTCTTCAAAGGTCTTGGCAATGTATCTCTTGGAATCACTGGAGTCGTGTCTGCGGGTAAGAGCCTGTTTGTTGCCGCCGTAGAACTGGAACCCATATGATGTGCCGTTGCCTTTGACCGGGGCTTTCAGGAAGTTTACCTTGTCTTGATTGTCCGGGTTGTTGATGGCTTTCACCATGCAGGTATCGGCAGATGAAATACCCCTGAACTCAGCATTGTTGTCTGCAAGTTCCGCTTTGTTGAAAAGATAACTGTGAATGCCCAGTACCTCAATGCTGCAACTTGCTTTATTCGCGATGAAGTCATGCTCGCCCTTTCCGGTATGAGTTATTATGTAGTCGGCATCCTTAAGAGTCCGGCCCAGATTGATTTGGTCGTTTACATAGGGTAGAATGAAAAGCGGATTGTCTTTGTCCTGCATGTTGATGCATTGCTCGGATTCAATGCCCGTTATGGCGCAGACCCTTGTGTCTGCCGATATGTCCTGCGGCCTGAACATGGAGTCAAAGTCGTTCTTTATGATAGATGAGAACTTGTGTGTCTTAGCCTTTGTCAATCTGTCTGCAAGTGCTTTCCAAAGCTGCCCGATGGATCCGGTGCTGCCGTCTGGGAACGAGATTCTGGACTCAGAAGGATGCGAATGTTCCGTGTTATATGAAAATGCGACTGTCTCGATATTGAGCGCTATCTGACCGTGAAGTTCCTTCCACAGCTTCTGTTCGAAATCTTGCTGCAACTCTTCTATGGCGGCTCTGACCTTTTTTGTGTTTGGCAGAAGCATGTAGAATTTTCCTCCTGAAGAGTAGACAACCTGTCCCAATGTCGCGTCAATGTCTTTATGCGAGAGTATGCGCTGTATGGCGGCGTCTGTGAGTAACTGAAGATAGAACGAACGGCCTTTCAGGCTGAGTGCGGCTTTTGCCGACGTTATGTTGTAGATGAACTTCTGTATGCCGGATATGTCTCCTCCCAGCATCAGGACAGGGTAATGGCCTTCCTGAATCTTTAATCTGCCGGAGCTTCCGTCCCATTTGAATGCCTCTGGGTTCTCTTCGTAGTAGCAGAACAGGCTGTGGGCGATGGCCGCTGTCGTCTTCAGGTGCTCGTACAGGCTGACATCCGCCATGTCATTTGTGTTGGAAGGGATGCTCCAAGTATATTTTTTGAGCAGGAACAGCAGAGTCTCGGAGAATGATTTGAATGAGCCGGTTGGCAGTTCCCTGAATTCGGACAGGAATCCGTTCCATAATTTTCTATAGATTTCCTCGCAGTTTCTTTTCTCGGCATTATCTACGGGGAATAGCTTGTCTCGATTGATGGACAACTCGTTAAGCAGGAACGAGGAACATCCGGCAGGTTTGCCTGTGGCGTTATTGGTGACTTCATTGAAAATGGAGTACAGAGGAATGGATTTGTAGTTTCCCTTTTTACCATGCTCTGTTTCCAGTGACTCAGTGTTGCTCCTGTCTATGCCGGCACTCCACCAGTCGGCAAGTGTCACTATGCCTTGGAGAAGCGTTTTGGGACGATGATGGTTGCATGCGAAATTTATAAGGGAGTCCTCCAGGTCAGGGCTCTCATATATGTTCTGTCTGATGCCGGGAATTTTGGTCAGGGTGCCGGCCACATCGTCCATAAACTGGTTTGTCCATACCGTATGCTGATATCCGAAGCCTCCGGAAGGGTAAACTTTGCAGATGTCGTCGGCCAGCCGTTTAGAGTAGGGAGAGAGCTCATTCTGCTTGTCGGAAATCGGTTTGTCAGCTCTTTGATAGAACTTCCCGATATCATGCAGCAAAGCGCCCAGATAGATTTGTTCTTTGTTGTCCATATTGTCAATCTGTTGTATTGTCTTGTTTGCGTGATCTATACATGCGAATTGTGCCGTTTCCTATGCTGACGCCCTTTCCGAGTCCTATGTTGTCGGGGAGCGATATGTTGCTTTGAAATTCGGCATTGATGGCTGTATGCTTTACCGATTTGTATTCTGTCTCAAAAAAACGGAAAACATCGGTTATTCTGCATATTACCTGATTGTCAAAATGAATGCCGATACCTTTGGCAAATGAAAGAATATTGCCAGTGAGAATTCTTTCAAGCATGGCGTACCTCTCAGCCAGACTGTCCAAAGCTTTGAATTGTCCGTAATTATCTTGGTTGAATGGAATCCATGTGCTGATTCTATAGGTCAGCATATCGTTCCAAGGCTGAATGAGAATCCTCCGGGGCTTTATTGTGTCAATCTCCAAATGAATGAGTTGTTCTCCGATGGTTACATCCGGTTTAAAATCCGTAAAAAAATCGCTGATGGCCTCTGTCCCCTCTCCGATGCAGACTATTGCCGCGCAGCCGTTAATCCTTTTGTATTGTATTAAAGGATATGAGTATCGGAAACCGTTGTCAGTATGATTATGGTAAAGTATATTATCTGACGGCAGGGCGTTTATTATGGCTCCGCGGAACAGCGGAATTTCCGTCCTTTTTATGTGGTTGGCGAATTTTATGGTGAGGATATTTGTGTATTCCATAGTTCCATTATAAATTTGAACAAATTTAACAAAAAACCAAACAATATGCAATTAGAGAAGACAAAAAGAAAGGTGTTTGTGTCTTTGCTCGGGACAGGATTCTATGATAAGTGTGTTTATCGTTATGAAAAGACGGCACTTGAAACACGCTTCATTCAGCATGTGACATTGGAAATGTTTGGGGACGGTTTCTGGGATAAGAACAGGGATAAAGTGATAATATTTCTGACGGACAAAGCCAGAAAATCTAACTGGGACCGTTCAATTACTACCAGAGAAACCAAGGGCTCTGTAAAGCCATATGATTCTCTCGAGACAGTTCTTGTTAATGCCGGGTATGAGGATATGCTGATAGCCAAGAGTATTCCTGATGGCAGAACAGACGAGGAGATTTGGGAGATATTTGATGTTATATACGGAGAATTGCATGACGGTGATGAATTGTATGTTGATATAACTCATGCTTTCAGATATCTTCCCATGTTGATGCTTGTACTCATGAATTATTCTAAATTTTTGAAAAATACTGAGGTCAAGTCTCTAAGTTATGGTAATTACGAGGCGAGGGTTAAGAGTAGCTACGGTGTGGAAGAAGCACCTGTCATGCAATTGCTGCCGATTGTTGAGCTTATGGACTGGACTTTGGCCGCATCGGACTTTATAAAAAACGGAAGAACTGAAAAGTTATTATCTATTACGAGAGAAAAAACAGAGTCGGTTACAAAGGACAACGCTTCTTCCCAGGCACTTAAACAATATTACGGGCGTATGGAGGGGGTTGTGAAGAAATTGTCCAAATATGCCGAGGCAATAAGAATGAGTAATGGTAAGTATGTGTTTGACGGTCTGGCATCAACGAAATATGAGATAACTTCACCGTTGGATAATTACAGGTATCGTGCTCTTTTACCTATTGTAAATAAAGTGATTGAAGAATATAAGAAAAGATTCACTGTTGGAGGTAATGCCGATTCTGATGTCATAGATATGAAACTGATTCTTCAGATATCGAAATGGTGTCTGGATAAAAAACTTTATCAGCAGTTTGCTACATTATTGCAGGAAGGTATTGTGTCGTATTTCAGCAATATGTGTGAGTCAAGGAGTGCTGACATAAAATCAATGAGGCAGGATATTAGCCGTTATTTGTCTGTGAAAAAGAAGTGTAAGGACGATAACGATGACAATTATATATTTGTCAATGATATGGATAATAAGTATCCGTCTCTAGCCCAGGTAGACAAAAGAATAGGTGATGAATTTTACGGGCAGTATGAAAAACTTGCCAAGTGGAGGAACTATCTGAATCATGCTTGGACCACTAAAGTTAGCGTGCGTGACTCAGCAATTATTGATGATTTTGAAGCAATTCAGATATCATTTGAAAATTTGTTTCTTGAAAAAGTAGATGTTGCCAATGTCGGTAAGAGAGGAAAGTTATTTATAAATTTTTCCAATCATCCTTATTCCGGCTGGTCAGATGTACAAAAAAAAGCTTTCGCTGATTTTGGCGAGGTCAAGGAGATTCCTTTCCCACTGATAGATCCTGATTGGAGTTCTGATAAGATTAATGAAGAGGCTGATAAGTATTTCATGCAGATTCTCTCAATGTCTGAGAAAAAAGATGTTACAGTGCATATAATGGGGGAGATGACATTTTGTTTTGCAGTTGTCTTCCGTTTAAAAGAAGCAGGAATCAAATGCGTAGCTTCTTGTTCGGAACGAAATGTGACGGAAAATAATGAGGGAATAAAGCTTTCGCGGTTTAATTTTGTAGGATATAGAGTATATTGATGGTAACCAGTTTATTCTGGAAACTCATCCTTCCGCAGGATTCACACCGTCTTATTGGCATAAGGCCATCATGTCATTTCTGCTATCGGACTGTAGCGTGAAATGAGGCCTTATCGGTGGACGGCGGATATATTACGGATAGTTCTTCCTTAAATTTGCGGAAATTTGTAAATTATTACCGGTATCTATGTGGTGCCGGTAAACTGCCTTAAAGATTGAGGAGGAAGATTGTGCCGGTTTTTGGGTGAAATTACCAAAACTGTAAAAAATTAACTGTCTGTTAGGAGGTTAGAGGTAGAAGTATAGGGAATAATTCATAGCTTTGTCTCCGATTAATTTAAAATGTGCAGGAGATATGAAATATTTGGACCCTAAGGCCGATCTGACTTTCAAGAAAGTGTTCGGCGAGCATCAGGATTTGGTAATCAGCTTTCTCAATGCGCTGTTGCCTTTTGAAAGCGAAGAGGAGGAGATAAGGAGTGTGGAGTATCTGAGCCCCGAGCTGGTACCTCTCAATCCTTTGAAAAAGGACAGCATAGTGGATGTGCGTTGCAAGGACGGTCTCGGCCGCCAGTTTATCGTGGAGATGCAGATGATGTGGACTCCGGAATATAAGCAGCGCGTGCTGTTCAATGCATCGAAGGCTTATGTGAGCCAGCTGGGCAAGAGCCGTCATTATGAGCTTCTTCAGCCGGTGTATTCGTTGAATCTGGTGAATGATGTGTTCTGCGACGGAGATGAATATTATCACGATTACCGTATAGTTGAGGTGGCTGAGACAAAGGAGGTGATAGAGGGGCTTCGTTTTATCTTTATCGAGTTGCCAAAGTTCACACCGAAGAGTTACGGTGACAAGCGGATGCAGGTACTGTGGCTGCGTTATCTTACGGAGATAGACGAGGATACCCGTGAGGTACCGAAGGAATTGCTGGACAATCCGGAGATAGGGAAGGCGCTTGAGGAGGTGGAGGAGTCAGCGTTTACAGAGGAGGAACTGCTCGGTTACGATCATTTTTGGGATATGCTGGGCGCATCAAGACTTCTTATGATAGGCTCTATCCGTAGGGGAATGAAAGAAGGAATGGAGAAGGGTTTGGAAGAAGGCCTGAAAAAAGGAATGGAGAAAGGAATTGCAGCGGGAGAGCAGAAAGAGCGGATAAGGAATGCCAAGGCCATGAAAGAAAGTGGAATACAGACGGAGTTGATATCCCGAATCACCGGCCTTGCTCCGGATGAGATAGCATCGTCGTGAGGATATTATGAATAAGCAAAATCCGCTGCCTGGGTTATTGTCCTGACAGCGGATATGTTGTTATAGGGAGGTGTGCCGGAGGCTACAGCCGGTTCTTGTAGACCTCCGCTAACAGTTTGCGGTATTGGTTCTCTAAGGTCAGGTAGGCGGACAGGTTGTTGTAGACATTGTCGGCCTCTACATAGTAGTCGATGATGGAGAGCTGTCCTTCCAGAACTGCTGTCTTGAGCGCATCTAAGGTGCCGTGCATCAAGGGAACATCATAGGCCTCGACGGCAATGCGTATCTGCTCCATCTCGTTGTATTTGGCTGTGATTTCAGTCTCGGCCTGCAGGCGGGCGTTCTCCAGCTCGCTCTGGGCGGCCGTGTGGCGTGCTTCCGCTATCTTGGTCTTGTTGCGGGAGGAGAACAGAGGGATGGACGCACCGACGAGAAAACCGTTGGCGGCCTCCTTCATGGATGTGTTGCGGCGGTATCCCACCTCGAATTTAGGCAGCCAGTTCTGCTTGTTGACCTTGATCTCCTGTGCGGCTGCGTCCACGCCGGCCTCAGCGGAGAGGATGCCTGCATCCGTGGCCATTACCTCGGCGTAGAAGTCGTCATAGCTGAGTGCGTCTGCGGCGGCAGGATACTCGGCCGTAAGCAGTTCCACGGGGATGTTGCCGTTCATGGCCCGCAGGGACTGAAGGGTGTTCTGCCGCGAGGCCTCGTTCTGGGCGACGAGGGTGCGGACATTCATCCGCTCCATTTTTACCTTATTGACCTCTATGACATTGGCACCTCCTTCGGAGAAGCGTTTCTCCATCAGGGTCAGGAGCTCGTCGGCATTGGCCATGCGGGTGTCCAGAAGTTCTTTCTCCTGATTGAGCCGGACGAGGTCGAGGCATAGGAGCTGGGCCTGCAGGAGAATGTCCCTGCGCTGGAGGGCGTACTGCATGTCAAGGGCCTCGTTCTGCAGCTTTCCGGATTTGCTTCTTGCGGCATATTGTGACGGAAAGTCGAAGCCCATGGAGACTACCAGCTCGGAGCTGGACACTCCGTTGTAGCCGTTGGTGAAGAACGGGCTGTAGGATACGGAGAGGTCCTGCTGGAGGTTGTTCTGAGCCTGGATTTCGAGCCGTGATGCCTCGTTGTTCTGCTGGAGAGCACGGAGTGACAGGTTGTTTCTTTCCACTGCGGCCAGCACCGAGTCGATGCTTTCCGTGCTCTGGGCCCGGAGGCTGCCGCAGACAACAGTCAGAAGCAGAAGTATGTTGTAAAATCTTTTCATCTCGAATATATGATTAATTTTCAACTTGTTCAATGTTCTCGGCCCTGCGCTCGCGGCGGTGCATCCAGTCGTAGACTATCGGCACGATGAAGCCGTTGAGCAGAGTGGATGTGAGCAGTCCTCCGAGGATGACCTTGGCCATGGGGCTCTGGATCTCGTTGCCGGGCAGGTCACCGTTGATGGCCAGGGGAATCATGGCGAGGGCTGACGAGAGGGCCGTCATCAGGATGGGGTTGAGACGGTCCAGAGAGCCTTTAAGTATACATTCCCGGACGCTCAGATGCTCTTCGTCATGCAAGTGGTTGTAGCGGTTGATCAGCAGCATACCGTTTCGGGTGGCGATTCCGAAGAGGGCGATGAAGCCGATGATGGCCGGGATGCTGAGCTCGCCGGAGGTGATGATCAGGGCAAATACGCCTCCGATCAGGGCCAGCGGCAGATTGAGCAGCACAACTCCGCTCTGGCGGGCATCCTTGAACTCCATGTACAGCAGCAGGAAGATGACGATGATGCTCATGATGGAGGTCAGCATGAGGGTGCGGCTGGCGGCCTGTTCGCTCTCGAACTGTCCGCCGTACTCGATATGGTAGCCCTCGGGCAACACTATCTCTGCGTCCACGATGTCCTGTATGTCATTGACTACGCTGCGCAGGTCGCGTCCCCGGGTGTTGGCGGAGATGACGACCTTACGCTTCACGTTCTCGCGGTTGATGGTGTTGGGACCCATGGAGGACTCCACGTCAGCCACGTAGGAGAGAGGTATCTTGCAGCCGTCGGCATCGTCTATCATCAGGTTGCGGATGCTCTCCATGTCGCCCCTGTTGTCCTCGGATGCACGGACCACGAGGTTGAAGGTCTTGCCTTCCTCGTAGACCTGCGATACGGTCTCGCCGGCCATATTGACTGTGACGAACTCGGCGAAGGCCGGCAGGGAGATGCCGTAACGGGCGAGCATGTCGCGCTTGGGGGTGATCTTTAGCTCGGGACGTTCGATCTGCTGCTCTACGTTGAGGTCGGCTATGCCCTCTACTCCGCTTATCGCGCTCTTGATGCGGTTGCCTATGACGAACATCTCGTTGAGGTTGTCTCCGAAAAGCTTGATGGCGATGCTGGCCTGAGTACCGCTGAGCATGGCGTCGATACGGTGGCTGATGGGCTGGCCTATCTCGATGTTGGCTCCGCTGATGGTAGAGAGCTTCTCACGCACCTCGTCCAGCAGTTCCGCGTGGGAGCGGTCTTTCAGTACGAAGGGAGCCTCTATCTCGGATACATTGACACCTAAGGCGTGTTCGTCCAGCTCTGCGCGTCCGGTCTTGCGGGCCACGGTCTGGATCTCGGGAATGGTCAGCAGCAGTTCTTCGGCCCTGCGTCCGATGCGGTCGGATTCCTCCAGAGAGATGCCGGGCAGGGAGCTGACGTTGATAGTGAAAGAGCCTTCGTTGAACGGAGGCAGGAAGCTGTGACCGAGGGTGAAGAACAGGCCGAGTGCCGCTGCGAACAGGGCCAGGGTAGAGCCTCCGACTATCGCCTTGTGGTTCAGGGCCCAGTTCAGGCCGTTGCGGTAATGCTTCTTGAGCCACACTGCCACGAAAGCCTCCTTGGGCACCTTGGTGCTGTGTTTCTTGCCGCCCAAGAGATAGGAGCAGAGTACGGGGGTCAGGGTCAGGGCAACGATGGTCGAGGCGAAGAGGGCCACGATGAAGGAAATTCCGAGAGGGATGAGCATCCTGCCCTCCATGCCGCTGAGGAAGAACAGGGGCACGAAGCTGACGATGATGATAAGGGTCGAGTTGAGAATCGGCATACGCACCTCCTTGGAGGCGTTGAACACCACATCCACAACGGGCAGCCGCTTGTCGGGCGGCAAGGCCCTGTTCTCACGCAGATGCTTCCAGACATTCTCCACGTCCACTATCGCGTCATCCACGAGGGAGCCTATGGCGATGGCCATACCGCCAAGACTCATGGTGTTGAGGCTAAGCCCGAATGCGTCCAGCACGAGTATGGTCACCAGCAGTGACAGCGGCAGGGTAATCAGGGAGATGACGGTGGTGCGGAAGTTGGCTAAGAAGACGAAGAGCACGATGACCACGAAGATGGCGCCCTCGTAGAGGGACCTCTTGACATTGTTGATGGAGTTCTCGATAAATGTGCTCTGGCGGAATATGTCGGTGGACACATGCACATCGGCGGGCAGATTCTTCTGCAGGTCGGCGATGGCGGCGTCCAGTCTCTCGGTCAGCTCGATGGTGCCGGTGTTGGGCTGTTTGGTGACGGTCAGCAGTACGGCCGGCTTGCCACGTTCGGAAGCCAGACCGAGCTTGGGCTGCTGGGCACCGATGCGCACGTCGGCCACGTCCTCCAGGGTCACGGGCATTCCGCTCTCAGTGGTCTTGATGACCGATGCGGCCATCTCCTGTACATCCTGGGTGGAGACTACTCCGCGCACGATGTATTCGTTGCCGTATTCGTAGATGACACCTCCGTTGGTGTTCTGGTTCATGCCTCTGGTTACGGCCATCACCTCGCCGAGGGTCACGCCGTAGTGCTTCATCTTCTCAGGGTGAATCAGGACCTGATATTCCTTGATGTCGCCTCCGAGCACTGCCACCTGGGCCACGCCTCCGGTGGACAGCAGCCTGGGGCGGAATGTCCAGTCGGCCAGTGTCCGCAGATCCAGCATCGAAGTGCTGTCGGCGGTCAGGCCTATGATCATCAGCTCTCCGAGGATGGAGGACTGAGGACCGAGGGTAGGGTTGCCGGCGGTTTCTGGCAGGTCCTCTGCAGCTGCGGCCAGTTTCTCCGACACGATCTGGCGGGCCAGGTATATGTCGGTGCCCCAGTCAAACTCAACCCACACTACGGAGAATCCTGTGGTGGAAGAGCTGCGCACCCTGCGGACTCCGGTGGAGCCGTTGACGGCGGTCTCGATGGGAAAGGTCACAAGCTGCTCGACCTCTTCGGCGGCCATTCCGTTGGCCTCGGTCATGACTACTACCGTGGGGGCGTTGAGGTCGGGGAATACGTCTATCTCGGCGTTGAAGGTCCGGTACAGTCCGGCCGCAAACAGCAGTACCGATGCGACCAGTATCAGCAGCCGGTTCTGCAGGGAGAAATGTATTATCTTATTGAGCATGGCTGTCCTGGATTAATGTGAGTGGCTGTGTGCGGGGATGGCGTTGCTTGCCGATGCGAGCTTTACGTGGATGGCTCCGTGGGTTACGACGGTCTCGCCTCCGTTCAGGCCGGAGAGTATCTCGTAACGGTTGCCGTCAGTGGCGCCGAGGGTGACTTCCTGCTTCTTGTAGCAGGTCGGGTCCAGCTGGATATATACGAAGTTGTGGCCCTGTTCCTCCGTGATGGCTTCTACGGGCAGGCTGATTACGCCGTCACGCTCTTCGGAGAGCAGCCAGATCTGAGCGTATGCTCCGGCGAGTATGTCATCGGTGGCATTGATGGCGAATGTCACGGGAATGTAGGCGTTGGTCTCGTCTGTGGAGCGGCCGTATCCGAGCAGGCGGCCGTCGAGTCCGGTGGTGCTGAACACCTTTTCAGAGTAGGAGAGTCTGAAGTTGGCGGCTTTCACTCCCGGCAGGCGGCTGAGATATCTTTCGGATACATCGGCCTTGAGATACATGCTGCTGCCCGAGAGTACGGTGGCCAAGGGTGTTCCGACAGATACATAGTCACCTTCTTTCACGAGGCAGGACTCCACATATCCGCTGACTGGAGACTTGATTGCAGTACCGTTGCCGCTTCCGTCTGCCGCAAGTGCCTCATAGGTCAGACGGGCTGTCTCATAACGGCCTTTCGCAGCCTCGTATTCCTGACGGGAGACGATATTGTCCTCCACTAATTTGGCTGCTCTCTCATATTCTTTCCGGGCGGTCTCATATGCGATGCGGGCTCTCTGCACAGGATCTCCGTCCTGAAGGTTGCTGGACGAGATGGTGAACATCGGTGAGCCTTCATTGACGCGGCTGCCTTCCACGAGTGGGGCGGCGAACGATACTACGCCGGGAACATTGGCCACGACTGTGGACTCGTTGCCGGGTGCCGGCATTATCCGTCCGCTTACCTCAAGCACGCCTCTGAACTTGCCCGGCATTATCGTCTCTGTCTTTACTCCGGCTGCTGCCGCACTCTCGGCGCTGAGTATTATCTCGTCGGGAGCACCATCGTTCCCGGCATGAGCGTCGTGGCTGTGTCCGCTGTGGTCATGGTCATGATGATGCTCGTCCGGCCCGTGTATGTGGCCTTCATGGCTGTGCTCCACATGCTCATGGCCGTCATTGCTGTTTTGTGAATTTTTGCAGGAAACGAGCATCCAGCATGCCGCCATGCAGATTGCTCCTGTTAGGAAAACCTTGAATGTATGTTTCATCTGTGAAAGTTTGTATTATTTCTGTAAATTAAGGCTGCAAAAATATCTTCCTGTCCATGCAACCCGGTTGCAAACTGTACGGACAGTTTTACGGTATGTATTTTGCGATATGTCATGATGTATTTGAAATAATGTTGTGGTTATGAAAACGAAAATTATCAGAGTGCTTATCGTGGCGGTGACGGCTGCGTTATCAGTATTGCCTGCAGAAGGAAAGGATGCTCGGGATTCTTTGTTTGACAAGACTGTGGAGACTATGCGGAATATGGACTTTGTGCTTGAGGCTGACCGCATCGTCATGCCGGACGGAACGAATGTGATGGTTCAGTCCGTTACTAATTTTGTGGCGGTCCAAGGAGACAATGCCGTGATTCAGATATCGACCTTGAGGGGCTCGGGCTCCAATGGAGTCGGCGGACTCACTGTGCAGGGCGATGTCGGGGATGTGGATCTTAGTACTGACAGAAGGGGCAATGTGGTGATGAGAATGACGGTCATAGGCGGCTCTGTGTCTGTGTCAATGATGGTTACATTGTATAAAGGAGGTAATGGCGCATCGGTGAGGATTGATCCAAATTACGGTTTTGACGATATATCCATGATGGGAACCGTTGTGCCTGCTGCCATGTCAACTGTACATGTGGGGCGGATTAAATGAAATTTTTCTTAACTTGCAGCGTGTTTAAACATCTGTAAGAAATGAAACGGGGATTGAAAAAGGCTCTGAAAGTGTGCTTGCTTGCGCTTGCCTCGCTTTTAGGGCTTGGTATTGTGGCTGTGGCGCTTGTCATGTGGTTTGTCCTGACACCGTCCAAGCTTACGCCTGTGGTTCAGAATGCGGCCAATGATTATCTCAATGCCGATGTGACGGTCTCAAAAGTGGATGTGACATTTTTTTCATCTTTTCCCCGTTTTACGCTTGAGGTGGATGACGGTGACTTGGTTGTCCGTAGTGCGGATACAGCTGTGTCGGGTAATGCCGGCTCGCACAGGGATTCCTTGATTAGTTTTGCGCGTTGCAAGGTTTCGTTCAATCCGTTCGCTTTTCTGTTCAATGACAGAATCGTGGTCGGCAGGGTGTTGCTTGACAGTGCCAGGGTGTATGCGTGGAGGGATTCTGCCGGCAATGCCAACTGGGATTTCGTACCGTCGTCAGTGGATTCTGCAGCAGTCGGGGATGCGGATACTGCCGGAGGCTTCAGGCCCAAGTCGGTTGAGTTGCGCTCGCTCAGGATACGCAATGCGGATATAGTATACAATGACCGTTGTACTGATGTGTATGCGAGGATTGAGGAGGTCAATGCCGGATTGCGGTTTGGTGCCGGGGTGCGCGGAGCTGCGGCAAAGGTGGATATTTCCTGCGGAGACCTGCTGTTCTGGCAACAGGGAGATCTGTTGGTGAAAAGGACGGCGCTGACTCTCAATACCGCGGTCGGTTTCAATGCCGACAGCATGAAAGTGGTGCTGCGCAATGCTGACTTGTCTGTAAATGATGTGCATCTGTCTCTCAATGGCACTCTTCGGAGAGATTCAGTGCGCAAGGCTGTGGATATGAATCTGTCCTTCGCTGCCGTTGCCCCGTCCGTGGAGAAGGCTCTCGGCCTTATTCCTGAGTCTGTGGTAAGGCATCAGGACCTTACGGCGGACGGGAAAGTGCTGCTTGAGGGCAATATTAAAGGCCCGTACGGGAAGGATGCCATGCCGACGGTGTCATTGTGCCTCAAGATAGAGGATGCTTCCGCTCATTATAAAGGACTTCCCTATGGGATAGACAGTCTGATGGCTGATTTCGATGCATTTGTTGATTTGTCCAGGGAACAGGACTCATATCTTGATCTTAGGATATTCAAACTGTGCGGCAATGACATGGATGTGCTTGCGGACGCTAAGGTTACGGAATTGTTCGAGGATCCCCTCATCGCCATGAATGTCATGGCAAAGGTGGATTTGAGCAGTATTCCCAAGACATTTCCTCTGCGTGAGGGCATGGAGATGGGTGGTGCTCTGGATGCTGACCTGAAGGTGCGTACCCGTTTGTCGACTATAAGGAATCAGGATTACGGCCGTGTCTTTGCTGCCGGAAAACTGTATATGGACAGGGTATCGGTGCGCGATACTGTCAGCGGCATTGACGCGGTAGGAGATGTGGATCTGAAGTTCTTAGGAGCCAAGGCCTTGGGGATGAAGGGACAGATATCTGAACTTAATTTCAAGAGCGGTTTTGCCAATGCGGTGGCGGACAGCCTGCGGCTTAGTGTGATATCCACAAGGCCGCGTGACACAACAAGGGTTTTTCAGATGAGGGCGGAGTTTCAGATGAACCGTATCGGAGCCGCTGTCGGAGATTCATTGAAGGTTTTTTGCGGACAAGGAGAAGCCGCATTGTCGCTCGGGCCCCAGCCGGAGACTCCGGAGCGTCCGAGACTGGAACTCGGAGTGGAGACGGATACTCTTTTCCTCAAATACGGCAGTGTCCGCGGCGGTTTCAATAAGGGTACGGTAAGCTTGACTGCGGATAAGATACTGGACTCGCTCTGGAGACCTTCCGCTTCGGTGGAGTTCAACCGTCTGCGCGGGCGTATGGGAGACTCGCTCGGAGTCTTTTGCATGAGGGGCGGAGTGACGGCGTCGGTAAAACCGCAGCCTAAGTCGCCGGATAAACCGAGACTGACAGTGAGGCTTGAGACGGACTCAATCTTTGCCCGTGCAGGGGAGATTACCGGAGGCATGAAAAAGGGTGTAATCAAGGTCAATGCGGATAAGGTCCGTGACTCATTGTGGCTTCCGTCCGGGACGGTGCGCTTTAACCGGCTTGTGGCCAATACGCCTCAATGTGCTCTTCCCATAAGATTCAACAGGACGGTTGTGAAGTTCGGGAACAGGCGGATAACTCTCCAGAAAGCCGCAATCCGTATAGGACGCTCCAATGTGGTGCTTTCAGGTACGGTCCATGACCTTTACGCGGCGCTGAACCACGGTCACATGCTCCGTGCCAATCTGGACATAAGCTCCAGAAACCTTAATTTCAATCAGCTTATGAGAGCCTTTGCATCGCCGGATACTGCCGCACAGGTGGTTGAGGCAGACACTTCGTCTACAGAACTGAGGCTCTTCGAGGTCCCCGGCAATGTGGACTTCAAGCTTACGACCGACATAGAGAGGATGCGTTTCGGGAAGTACGAGTTCAGGGATATAGCGGGCCTGGTAGAGGTAAAGGACAGTCATGTGTATCTCGAGAATCTGAGTCTCAATGCCTTTGACAGTGCGTCTCTCAGTGCTTCGCTTATTTATAAGGCAGCATCTTCCAGATTCGGTTATGCCGGATTCGACATAAAGATACATGATATAGACATAGCTTCATTGGTAGATGCAACTCCGGCGGTGGATTCTTTGGTGCCTATGCTTCAGTCCTTCAAGGGCAAGGTGCAGGTCGATGTGGCAGCGGAGGGAGTTCTGGACTCCGCTCTCAATATCAAGATTCCGTCTCTTCGCGCGGCTATGTATATCAGGGGTGACTCTTTGGTCCTCATGGACGGGCAGACATTTGCGGAGATATCCAAAAAACTGATGTTCAAGAATAAGGAGGAAAATCTCATCGACAGTATCTCTGTCAATATAACTGTTCAGGACGGTAGTGTCAACATCTATCCTTTCCTGGTGGAGATAGACCGCTACAAGGCGGCTGTCGGAGGGGTACAGAATCTGGACATGAGTTTTGATTATCATATCTCGATACTCAAGTCTCCTTTGCCGTTCAAGGCCGGACTCAATATCCGCGGAACACTTGACGATATGCGTTTCGGTATAGGAAAGGCCAAGTATAAGGATGCGGTCACACCTGTCGAGACCCGCAGGATAGATTCCCTGCGTCTCAATTTGAGCGATGAGATAACGCATCGGTTCCGCAGCGCAAGCGAACGTAACAGATGGGGTGAACGGGCTGTGGCCAGGAGCAGGATAGACTGGGATTACAAACGGGATTCGGTACGCCGTCATCACCGTATCGTTTTCGACGGAGATTCCATACAATGGGAAAAAGTCAGAATACAGCCTGTGACAGATTCAGCAGCAATAGTATATGAACATAATTAGGACAGCTTTAGACGGAGTCGTGATTATAGAACCCCGTCTTTTCATGGATTCGAGGGGGTATTTCTTTGAATCGTACAGCCAGAGAGAATTTGATGAGAAGATAGGTCCTGTCAGGTTTGTCCAGGACAACGAGTCCTGTTCGTCCTACGGAGTGCTGAGGGGACTGCATTTTCAGAAACCGCCGTTTGCGCAGAGCAAACTGGTGAGGGTGGTGCAGGGAACAGTCCTGGATGTGGCGGTGGATATCCGCCGCGGTTCTCCGACATTCGGACAGCATGTGGCGGTAGAGCTGTCGGGGGACAATCACAGGCAGTTTTTCATTCCGAGGGGATTCGCGCACGGTTTTTGTGTACTGAGCCCTACGGCCCTGTTCCAGTACAAGTGCGACAATTTCTATGCACCTCAGAGCGAGGGAGCCGTGGCATGGAATGACCCGGCACTGGGCATAGACTGGAAAGTGAGGACGCAGGATGTTATCCTGTCGGAAAAAGATACCCGGCATCCGCTGCTGAAGGATGCTCCGGAACTGTTTGACTACAATGAGGATTTATACAGGATATGAAATATAAGCGCAATATACTGATAACCGGCGGAGCGGGCTTTATAGGCAGTCATGTGGTGCGCCTGTTCGTGAACAAGTATCCGGAGTACCGCATAGTGAATCTGGACAAGCTTACCTATGCCGGTAACCTTGCCAATCTCAAGGATGTCGAGAGCGCACCCAACTACGAGTTCGTCAAGGCCGATATCTGTGACTTCGAGACTGTCTGCGGTATTTTTCAGAAGTACGGGATAGACGGAGTCATTCATCTGGCGGCCGAGAGTCATGTGGACCGCTCCATCAAGGACCCCTTCACTTTCGCTAAGACCAATGTGCTCGGTACGCTGTCCATGCTTCAGGCCGCCAGGCACTGCTGGAGCGGCGACTGGGAGGGAAAGCGTTTCTACCACATCTCCACCGACGAGGTGTACGGTGCGCTGGAGCTGACCCGTCCCGAAGGAGTGCCTTCGGACATAAGCGCGCACATGGTCTACGGAGACGAATTTTTCCGTGAGACTACCCGTTACAGCCCCCACAGCCCGTACAGTGCGTCCAAGGCATCCTCGGACCATTTCGTAAGGGCGTTCCATGACACCTACGGAATGCCCACGATAGTGACCAACTGTTCCAACAACTACGGTCCCTATCAGTTTCCCGAGAAGCTGATACCCCTGTTCATCAACAATATCCGTCACCGCAGGCCTCTGCCCGTGTACGGCAGGGGGGAGAATGTCCGTGACTGGCTCTACGTGGAGGATCACGCCAGGGCCATCGACCTGATATTCCATGAGGGGAAGGTAGCCGACACCTACAATATCGGTGGTTTCAACGAGTGGAAGAACATAGACCTGATCAAGGTTATCATTAAGACAACTGACCGCCTGCTGGGCAACCCCGAGGGATATTCTGACGGCCTGATCACATTTGTCACTGACCGTGCGGGCCACGACCTGCGCTATGCGATAGATGCGACGAAGCTGCACCGTGAGCTGGGCTGGTCTCCCAGCCTTCAGTTCGAGGAGGGCATAGACAAGACTGTCAGATGGTATCTTGACAACCAGGAGTGGATGGACAACATCACATCAGGGGCCTACGAGAGATACTACGAGGATATGTACGGCAACCGTTAGAGATGAGCAGTTATTTAGAAGTAGTCAATGTCTCCAAGTCTTACGGCCCGAGAGTGCTGTTTGACCATATATCGTTTCACATAGACGAGGGAGACAAGATAGCCCTGGTGGCTCCCAACGGTACCGGCAAGACATCCCTGCTGAGCATTATTGCCGGCAAGGACTCTTCTGACGGCGAGGGCGAGGTGCGTTTTCTAAAGGATATCACTGTCGCATTCCTGGAGCAGGACCAGCATTATGCCCCGGACAGGACCATTGCGGATATCGTACTGGAAGGAGCCGGAGACAAGGCTCATGACGTGCAGGACTATGAGGTGGCAGCCATCCTCTCGCAGCTGCATCTTGACGACCCTTCCCGTAAGGCCGGTACTCTCAGCGGAGGCGAATCCAAGCGCACGGCCATAGCCGCCGCCCTTATCCGCAAGCCGGACTTTCTGGTGCTGGACGAGCCGACCAACCATCTGGATGTGGACAGTATAGAGTTTCTGGAAGACTATCTGACCCGTTCGCGCTGTACCCTGCTCATGGTGACTCACGACCGGTATTTTCTGGACAGGGTATGCAATCAGATTCTGGAGCTGGACAGCGGACAGATGTACCGCTACAACGGCAATTACGAGTATTTTCTTCAGAAACGGCAGGAACGCATTGAGAATTTCAACGCCGCCACCGACCGGGCACGCAACCTGCTGCGGACTGAGCTGGACTGGATGCGCCGTATGCCATGTGCCCGTGGGACCAAGGCCAAGTACCGCAAGGATGCGTTTTACGACCTGAAGGATAGGGCGGAACAGCGCCGGGATGACCGTCAGATGGAGATCCGGGCAGGCATGGCCCGTCTGGGCAAGAAGATTATCAACTGCAGGGGACTGTGCTACAGCTGGGGAGATGTGCCGATAGTGGAGGACTTCACCTACAACTTCGCTCCCGGGGAGAAAATAGCGATAGTCGGTCCCAACGGGGTGGGCAAGAGCACCTTCCTTGATCTGCTCTCCGGAGCTTTGGAACCTTCTTCGGGTATCATAGACCGTGGAGAGACACTGCGTATAGGATATTATCGCCAGGAAGGCATCAAGTTCGACAATGAGGAGACAGTCATCGACACTGTGTCCGAGATAGCTGACGTGGTGACGATAGGCAAGGGAGAGAAGGTCTCCGCCATGACTTTCCTGAACTACTTCATGTTTCCGCCTTCTATGCACCGCAATAGGGTCGGCAGGCTGAGCGGAGGCGAACGGCGCCGTCTGTATCTGCTGACAGTGTTGATGCGCAGTCCCAATTTTCTTATACTCGACGAGCCTACCAACGACCTGGACCTGATGACCCTCAATGTCCTGGAGGAATATCTGGCGGGCTTTACAGGCTCGTTGCTGATAGTGTCTCATGACCGTTTCTTCGTGGACAAGCTGGCCGACCACCTCTTTATCTTCGAGGGCGGCGGTCGGGTCAAGGATTTCGTGGGCAGCTATTCCGGCTACCGTCAGTATCTGAAGGACAGGGAAGAGGAGCGTCGGACCGCCTCACGGGAAGCCCGCAGGGAATCCTCACCTGCCGCACCGGTGGACAAGGGTGAGAGAAAACGGCGGCTCTCCTACAAGGAAAAGATGGAAAAGGAGCAGCTGGAGAAAGACCTGACCGCGCTGGAAGAAGAGAAAAAGGCTCTTGAGGAGCGTCTTTCTTCCGGAACCCTGTCCTCCGACCAGCTTACCGCCGATTCAATCCGCATCGGCGAGGTCGCCCGTCTGCTCGACGAGAAAGAGCTCCGATGGCTCGAACTCGACGAGATTGCCTCCGGTTCATAATTCTGCTAAATGGTTGAGAGGGTATAGCCCTGGCCGGTCTTGACGAGGGTGCCCTGTGCGACGAGCTGGGAGACGGCCCTGGAGAGGGACGGACGGGCTACGCCGAGGATGAAGGCGGTCTCCTGCAGGTTGGTGATGGGCCCGTTGCTCTCGAT
>DXAT01000068.1 GCA_019116965.1 Candidatus Coprenecus pullistercoris | reverse complement strand
GTTGAGGCTGCCGCTTACAGTTGCTGTGCCACGACGCATCTCAAACGGATTCCTGAAAGATGTGGCTGTAGAGGTGGCGGATCTTCTGTAAGAGGAGTTTGTTGCCCTGTATGACTGACCGGCAGTCCTGTTGAGCGATTCGGCCCTGACAGCGGTTCTTCCTGCCTGTACATATCTGTTTCCGGAGTTGATGTTTCCTACAGGCTTGAAATTCCCGACGACAGTTGTCCTGCCGCTGTTTACGGATACGGCAGTTCCCGTATTGGATACTCTTGTGGCAGTGGTCTTAAGCGAAGTGGCTTTCTGTGCGGTGGCTGTGTTGCCCCTGACGACCGATACATTAGGCCTTACAGTGGAAGCGACCGTCCTGCCTGAAGTAACCGCCTGGCGTACAGTACCTGCGCTGCGTACAGTGTTGGTGTTCCGCACGGCAGTTCCGGTCTGACGGACAGTGCTGCCTGATGCGGTGAGCCTGCTCCCGGATAGACCAGCCCCTGTCCTCAGGCTTGTGCCGGTGTACCGCCTGTCATAGTGTATGGCTGGCTGATATGCCACGGGGTATCCCCACGGACCGTACCAGGGGTCATACCACCCGCCCCAGTAGCCGCCCCACCACGGGCCGTACCATCCCCAGCTGTTCCAGGCGAAGCTCCATGTCCAGCCGAAACTGGGATACCACGGGTCGTATATGCCCGGGAACCAGGGCGAGTACCAGTTGTACCAGTCAGCCCAGCTTGAGTATCTGCCCCATGGACCGAACATGTCCCAGTAACGCCAGTCCCAGTACGAGCAGTAGGTGTCGTAACCGAGCAGATTGTATTCGTACCAGTTGTTCACGTTGATGTTGAGCGGGACTGCAGTGGCCGTGGCGGCTGATGTTATGCTGTTTGTGCCGTTTATACTAGCAAGCATTATGGTGTCCGAGAAGCGGGCTGCTTCCTGTCTTGTCTTCTCGATGAGGTCCTGCATCTCCTGACGGTCCTCGGCCAGCTGCTGGCGGGACTCCTTGTCAGGTCTGTAATATATGCCGTCTTCGAAAGCGGAAGAGGCATAATAGGATGATGTTCCGCAGGAGGACAGTAGCACTGCGGAGCATATGGAAAGGAAAATCAAACTTTTTTTCATACCTACCTCCTTTTTTGTCAATAATTACTACTTTTGCATTTCCATACAAAATAACAAAAATCATTCCATATAAACAACACATAATGGCAAAAGAAGTTACAAGCAAAGAGGAGAATTACTCACAATGGTACAACAACCTTGTGGTAAAGGCTGACCTGGCGGAGAATTCCGCAGTGAGGGGATGTATGGTCATCAAGCCTTACGGCTATGCCATCTGGGAGAAGATACAGGGCCAGCTTGACAGGATGTTCAAGGCTACAGGACATCAGAACGCATATTTCCCGTTGTTCATACCTAAGTCTTTCCTCAGCCGTGAGGCGGAGCACGTGGAAGGATTTGCAAAAGAGTGCGCTGTGGTGACCCATCACAGGCTCAAGGCCAATCCCGACGGTCCGGGAGTGGTGGTGGATCCGGATGCCAGGCTGGAGGAGGAGCTGATAGTGAGACCCACCTCCGAGACCATCATATGGAACAGTTACAAGAACTGGATAAAGTCGTACAGGGATCTGCCCATACTGATCAATCAGTGGGCCAATGTGGTGCGTTGGGAGATGAGGACCCGCCTTTTCCTCCGTACCGCCGAGTTCCTGTGGCAGGAGGGACACACGGCCCACGCCACGGCTCAGGAAGCTATGGAGGAGGCTCAGAGAATGGTACAGGTCTATGCTGACTTCGCCCGTACCCACATGGCCCTGCCGGTAGTGGTAGGCCACAAGTCGGAGCATGAGCGTTTCGCCGGAGCCCTCGATACTCTCTGCATCGAGGCCATGATGCAGGACGGCAAGGCCCTGCAGGCCGGTACGTCTCATTTCCTCGGACAGAATTTCGCGAAGGCTTTCGACGTTAAGTTCGCCGACAAGGACGGCAAGCTTGATTATGTATGGGCTACTTCATGGGGTGTGTCCACCCGTCTTATGGGTGCGCTCATCATGGCCCATGGAGACAACAACGGCCTCGTGCTGCCTCCGGCCATCGCCCCGATACAGGTGGTGTTCGTACCTATATATAAAGGTCAGGAGGAACTGGACCGCATGGTGGCTTACATGAAGGATATCGCTTCCGAACTGGAAAAGGCCGGCATATCCACCAAGATAGACGACAGGGACAATGTCCGCTCAGGCTTCAAGTTCGCCGAGTGGGAACTCAAGGGCGTGCCTGTCAGGGTCGTGATAGGTCCGCGTGATCTGGAGAGGGGAGAGGTTGAGATCTGCCGCAGGGATACGCTGGAGAAGTCGGCTGCTTCCCGCGAGGGACTGGCCGGTCATATCAGGGGCCTTCTGGATGAGATACAGGCCAATATCTACAACAAGGCCTTGGCATTCAGGGATTCCAAAACTGTAAAGGTGGATACTTGGGATGAGTTCAAGGAGCGTATCGAGGAGGGAGGATTTCTGCTTTGCCATTGGGACGGTACCACAGAGACCGAGATGAGGATTCAGGAGGAGACCAAGGCAACTATCCGTTGCATACCTATTGACAGCTATGTCTGCGAGGAGCCCGGCAAGTGCATCTATACCGGACGCCCTTCGTCCCGCCGTGTAATATTCGCGAGATCATACTAATCCGAACAGAGATGGGCAAAGAAGACTCAAATCCGAGAGAACGGATAATAAACCTGCTGAATGTCAAGTCTGTGATAAAGTCACAGATATTCGATCAGTGCGTTGAGGTGTTCGGTGTGCTGAAGGATGTCCTGAGCGAGATGAGCAACGACCTCAATGAGCTTTTGGAGAACAACGGTGCGCGCCGCGTGCGTCTGGAGTACCGAGACAGGGGAAAGTTCGAGGCCGAGCTGAAGTTCGCCGATGATGTGCTTGTATTCAGTCTGCATACTGATGTCTTTGAGTTTGACCGGGATCATCCCGTGTGGAAGAATCCGTATGCCAAGGACAATCCGTACAATACCTACTGCGGAGTGATTAATGTCTACAATTTTCTGTACGACTCCCTCAAGTACAACAGGAACGATGACTTAGGGTATCTGGTGGCCCGTATGTTCGTCAATAAGGACAAGGCTTTCTTCGTGGAGGGCAAGCGTCAGAAGCGTCAGATGACCGCTTTGTTCGGCAAGAGTACGCTGACTCGTGACGATCTGGTGGCTTTCGTGGAGTCTGCCATCCTCTATACCCTGTCGTTCGACTTGCTGGTGCCTCCTTATGATGTGGTCAAGGAGACCACGGTCGGGGAGATGAATGTAAAGATGGAGTCTTCGAGGATGAAGACCGGAAAACGCCTCGGCTTCAAATATAACTCTGATGATGTGTTAAATACTGAGAATCATGAATAGAAAGACTGTTGTTTGTGCCGGACTGCTTTCGGTTCTGGCATTAAATCTGACAGCGGCTCAGGCTTCTGACCGCAAGAAGGAAAGTGATATAGTATACAAGGAGATAAAGGAGGTGGAGATAGATCCGTCGGCTTTGGACCCCGCTCAGAAAGTGTGTCTGGATGTGGTTTCGTCCATAGACGAGGCCGCAGTGGATACGGCGCAGAAGAAAGAGCCGCCCAAATACTGGACCAACGGCATACTCACTCAGGTCGGTTTCTCCCAGACTTCCCTGACCAACTGGGCTGAGGGAGGATCTGCCAACATATCTCTGAACGGACTGATTGACGCCAATGCCAATTACTCCAAGGATAAGATGATATGGGAGAACCGTCTGAAACTCTCCTACGGATTCATCCAGTCGTTTGACAAGAACACTCCGCTGAACCAGCAGTTCGACAAGAGCGATGACCGCATCCAGCTGGACAGCAAGTGGGGCTGGCAGTTGGTGGACAAGCTGTATTTCTCGGCTCTGTTCAACTTCAGGACCCAGATGACGCCTACCTATTCGTTTGATACCTCTACTGATCCCGCTACGAGGTCTCTTCAGTCGAAGTTCATGGCTCCCGGTTATGTATCGCTCGGTCTCGGTATCAATTACAGACCTTTCAATTTCTTGTCATTCAATATATCTCCTGCTACCGGCAACCTGGTTGTCGTCACGGAGGAATCGCTGCGTGATACATACGGCAACGCTTTTGACCAGCCGGTGAGGGCAGAGTTCGGTGCGCAGCTGAAGATGGACCTCAACTATTCGTACAAGATATTCAAGATCAGCACGGCCCTGACCCTGTTCTCCAATTACCTCAACAATCCTGAGAACATACAGGTGTACTGGGATGTGGACGCCTCCCTGGCCCTGACCAAGATACTCACCCTGACTCTCCGTACCAACCTCATCTACGATGACAATATCAGGATAGCCGATGCTCCCCGTGTGCAGTTCAAGGAGATAGTCAGTCTCGGACTCACCTGGACGATAGGTCAGTATGTGAAACCCGAGTAGCCATGACCTTGGAGCAGGAGTTCAGATCGGCCCTGCTTGCACTTTCGGGAGGAAGCATTCAGGGCCGCAGGTATCTGCTCGGTGTGAGCGGTGGCATAGACTCGATGTGCATGGCGGAGCTGTTTCTCCGCTGTGTGCCCAAGTCTGATTTCGCGCTGGCCCATGTCAATTTCTCTCTTAGAGGAGAGGAAAGTGACGGGGATATGGCATCCGTCCGGGCCTGGGGTGAGAGTAACGGTGTGAAGGTGTATGTCAGGACATTCGATACGAAGGCCTATGCTGCCGGGCACTCTCTGTCCACTCAGATGGCCGCCCGGGAGCTCCGTTACGGCTTTTTCGCGGAGTTGATGGAGCAGTGCGGCTACGATATGCTCGCAGTCGCCCACAATCTCGATGACAGTATTGAGACGGTTTTTCTCAACATGGTAAGAGGAACGGGTCTCAAGGGACTCTCGGGTATTCCGGTGCGTAACGGACACATCATTCGTCCGCTGCTGGATGTGCCGCGGGCGCGTATAAGGCAGTTTGTGGAGGCCAACGGCATATCCTATCGTGATGACCACACCAATTTCGAGTCGCACTATGCCCGCAACAGGGTGAGAAATATCATATTCCCCGAATTCCGTAAGATCAACCCCTCGTTCCTGAGCACCGTCCGCCGTGATTCGGAGTATTTCCGTCAGGCCTCGGAGATTATGGAGGAATTGCTGAAGGATATCTCACAGCGGGTGTGCCGCAAGGACGGAGACATACTTCTTATAGATACGGCGGAGCTTGTCCGTAACCGTCATTACGGTTACTGGCTTTATATGATTCTGCGCGACTACGGATTCAACGGTACTCAGGTATCTGATATCGAGCGTTGTCTGCGCTCGGGGCAGCCAGGAAAACTGTTCCGCTCCGGAAGCCGCGAACTTGTTTTGACCAATGACTGTCTGAAAGTATATCCTCTGCAGGATGAGGAGGATGTGGAATTCCTCATCGAGGGTCCCGGTGAATACGATTTCAAGGGAACCGTATTCCGTATGGATTTTTTCCCCAGGCCTGACGATTTCAATCCTGTCTCTGACGGCAGTGCTCTGTATTTTTCTGCAGACGGTCTGCAGATGCCTCTGAGATGCCGCGGATGGAGACAGGCTGACCGGTTCAGGCCGTTCGGTATGCGGCAGGGCTCGAAAAAACTCAGCGATTTCTTCACGGATCTGAAGATAGACCGTGTCCGGCGTCTTTCTCAGCCGGTACTTACGGATGCTCAAGGCCATATAGTATGCCTGCCCGGTCTGCGGATAGATGACCGTTATAGGATAAAGGCCCCGACGACCGTAGTCGGCGGAGCCTTCATTCTCTGAGAAACCCGGAGGTTCTACTCGAACAGATAGATGTACGGCATACGGGCGTAGATGCCTGTCTCGGCTTTCAGTGAACGGAATATCTCGTCTACGAGCTTTTCCGGATCTGTCGCTGCCGCGGCGGCTTCAGTCATGGTTCCCATGTTCTCCATCAGTTTGTCCAGGCTGGTCTTTACCGTCGGGTAGCTTTCGATGCGGTAATTGCTCAGACCGGCAGCGGAGGCCGCGTAGTCTATGGCGTCGCTTAGGCCGCCGAACTCGTTGATGAGATTGATGCCGATGGCCTCGTTGCCGCACCATACGCGGCCCTGGGCTATCTCGTCAACCCTTTCTTTAGGAATGCCGCGTCCCTCTGAGACGATGGTGATGAACCTGTCGTAGATCATCTCTATCTGCTCATAGGTGGCTTCCTTCTCCCTGCTGTCCAGAGGACGGGTGATGGAATACATGTCCGCGTGGTCGTGCGAGCGGACCGTGACCGGGTTGACATGGAGCCTCTCCTTGAATGTGTCTTCAAGGGACGGTATCATGCTGAATACGCCTATGCTTCCTGTGAGGGTAGAGCGGTTGGAGTATATCTTGTCGGCACCCGCCGAGATCCAGTATCCGCCGGATGCCGCCATGGTTCCGTAGGAGACAATCAGCGGTTTGTCCTTCCGGAGCAGCTCGAGCTCATGGCGGATAATCTCAGCCGGCTGTACGGCTCCTCCCGGAGAGTTTACTCTGAGAACCACTGCCTTGATGGTGCTGTCGCTGCGTATGTCCATGATGACAGGCTGGAATTCCTGGGCGGTGATGCCCTCGCCCTCGACATTGATCTGACCGTCTGCGTAGATGACGGCTATCTTGTCCTTGGCCTTGAAATCCGGCTTGATGCGTGCTTTCGCATACTTGTCGAGCGATATCATCTTTACATCACTTATCTTCTGAACATCAAGCAGGGTCGTCAGATTGTCCTCCATCCCGTTTACGGAACAGATGCCGTCTATGAGTCCTGCCTCAAGCATGTCGGCAGCCGTGTTCAGCTCCAGGTTGTTGACCATCCTGTCAAACTCTTCGGGGGAGATGCCTCTTGACTTGCAGATGTCCTCGGATACGGCTTTCCACAGGGCGTCCACCATGGCCTGGTTCTGCTCCAGGTTGGCTTTGCTGATATCGTCGGCGATGAACTGCTCTCCTGCGGATTTGTATTTCCCGTGGCGGATGAGCTGCATCTCTACTCCGAACCTGTCGAGGATGTCCTTGAGATATATGATGGTTGTGGATATTCCAAGTATGTTGTTTGCGGCGAGCTCATCGCTGTAGATCTTGTCGGCGGAGGAGGCAAGATAATATCCTCCAAGGGAGAAATTGCGTCCGTAAGCGATGACCGGCTTGCCGGAGGAGCGGAATCTCTCAAGAGCTCCGCGCAGTTCCTCTAAATAGGCTATGCCGCTGGAGTATTCACAATTTGTAATGTAGATGAATTTGATGGACGGATCATTGGCCGCGTAGTCGATGGCCTTCACGGCGTCAAGTATTCCGAGTGAGGAGCTGCTCTCCGTGTACGGTACTATCGAGCTGAGGTCGAACGGTTCGGCCACGGTCTGCTCTCCGATGGGAGAGCTGAGGTCTATGCGGAGTACGGAGTTGGGAGAGACACTGACAGGTGTCTCGGACTGCATCAGCATGCTCATCATCCCTCCGATGGCTCCGAAAAAGAGAATCATCAGAAGTCCGAATGCGATAAGGGAGCCCAGCAGGGCGGCAAGAATACTTTTAAAAAACTTCATATCAGGATGTCGAATTAAATTGTGTTTACAAATTTATATAATATTAACGATAAGACAAAACTATCCTTGAGGGAAAAATGTATTATCTTCGCAGCGGTAAAGGAAGAACAATACACATAAGATATGTACAGGATATTGAGAAAGAAATTTCTGACGCCGGCCATCTGCCTTATGGAAGTGGAGGCGCCGCGTGTGGCGCATTCTGCGCATCCCGGTCAGTTCCTGATAGTGAGGGCCGGGGAGAAAAGCGAGCGGATACCGTTGACTATCTGCGATTATGATCCGGTAAAAGGAAGTGTCACCATCGTCACTCAGGAGGTTGGTGCGTCTACGAAGAAGATATGCCGCTATGAGGAGGGAGAGTCCTTCGCTGATGTAGTGGGCCCTCTCGGCCAGCCGTCCGAATTCGTGCACAGGACTCCTCAGGAGCTGGCGGGTACCAGGTGGCTCTTTATCGCCGGCGGTCTCGGAACGGCTCCGGTCTATCCGCAGGTCAAGTATCTGCACAATGCCGGCGCTTATGTGGATGTGATCATAGGTGCCCGCAGCAAGGACCTCATCATCATGGAGGATGAGATGAAGGCGGTGTGCGACCATCTGTATATCTGCACCGACGACGGTTCGGCAGGAGAGAAAGGTGTGGTTACGGCTGTCATGGACCGTCTGCTGGGCGGAGGGGAAAGATACGACCAGGCCGTGTCGATAGGCCCCATGATCATGATGAAGTTCGCCACTTTGAAGGCTAAGGAGTATGGTCTGCCGCTCATAGTCAGCCTCAACACCCTGATGGTGGACGGTACCGGCATGTGCGGAGCCTGCCGCGTGACCATTGCGGGCAAGACCAAGTTCGCCTGCGTGGACGGTCCCGAGTTCAACGCCTACGATGTGGATTTCGACGAGGCCATGAGGCGTCAGGGTATGTACCGTGATATTGAGAGGGAAGAGGACCACAAGTGTAATATAGGACTTCATTAAAAGGAGGAACGGGCAATGGCAAATAAGATACCAAGAGTGCCGGTGAGGGAACAGGATCCGGCAGTCAGAGCGCACAATTTCGATGAAGTGTGCTACGGATACAATGAGGAGGAGGCTCTTCTGGAGGCTTCCCGTTGTCTGCACTGCAAGAATCCGCGCTGTATGGCAGCGTGTCCGGTTTCCGTTAAGATACCTGATTTTATCGCGAGGATAGTGGCGCATGATTTCGCCGGAGCGGCTGGAGTCATCG
Organism: Candidatus Coprenecus pullistercoris; assembly: GCA_019116965.1. Taxonomy (GTDB): domain Bacteria; phylum Bacteroidota; class Bacteroidia; order Bacteroidales; family UBA932; genus Coprenecus; species Coprenecus pullistercoris. The sequence goes on along the minus strand of DXAT01000068.1, from coordinate 35,778 downwards.
CTCAGGACAGCTCTCTGCCGGCGGTATGCGGCCGTGTCTGTCCTCAGGAGACCCAGTGCGAGGGTTCCTGTGTGCTGGGCATTAAGGGCCAGCCGGTGGCTATCGGAAAACTGGAGCGTTTTGTCGCTGACTGGAGCCGGGAGAACGGGAAGGTGTTCCTGGATAAGGCTCCGTCCAAAGGTGTAAAAGTGGCGGTCATAGGCAGCGGACCGTCCGGTCTGGCCTGTGCGTCGGACCTGGCCAAATGGGGCTATGATGTGACAGTGTTCGAGGCCCTGCATAAGGCCGGAGGAGTACTTCAGTACGGTATTCCGGAGTTCAGGCTGCCCAAGCAGAAGGTGGTGGAGCACGAGGTGGACAATCTCCGTAAGCTGGGAGTGAGGATAGAAACGGATGTGGTTGTGGGCAGGACTGTGACCGTTGATGAGCTTTTCGAAAAGGAAGGTTTCAAGGCCATGTTCATAGGCTCCGGAGCCGGACTTCCCCGTTTTATGGGTATCCCCGGGGAGAATCTTAACGGAGTGTCCTCCGCCAACGAGTTCCTGACCAGAAACAATCTGATGCACGGCTATGATCCGGAATACGACACACCTGTGTTCTCCGGGAAGCATGTGGTGGTGGTCGGAGGCGGCAATGTCGCCATGGATGCTGCCCGTACGGCCCTGCGTCTCGGCTCTCAGGTGACGGTCGTGTACCGCCGTACCGAAAACGAGTTGCCTGCAAGGCGCGAGGAGGTACACCATGCCAAGGAGGAGGGCATAGAGTTCCGTATGCTCACCAATCCGGTGGAAATACTCGGAGACGAGAAGGGCTGGGTGCGCTGCATCCGCTGCATCCGTATGGAACTCGGTGAGCCGGATGCTTCCGGGCGCCGTTCTCCGGTGCCGGTGGAAGGGTCGGAGTTCGACATCGAGGCAGATACTGTGATCATGGCTTTGGGAACTTCGCCCAATCCGATGCTGCCCCGCTCGACTCACGGAATAGAAATCAACAAGAAAGGCTGTATAGTGGCTGATGAGAACGGTCTTACCACCCGTCCGGGAGTATTCGCCGGCGGTGATGCGGTGACCGGAGCCGCCACTGTCATACTGGCTATGGGTGCCGGCCGCCGGGCTGCCGCAGCCATCCGCAATGCCTTGGAACTACAGAAATAATTTGTAACTTTGCCCGGATTAATGTATTAAACCTAATGAACGACAAGTTGAAAATCGTTGTCCTGGCCAAGCAGGTGCCGGACACCAGAAATGTAGGCAAAGATGCGATGAAAGAGGACGGTACCGTCAATCGTTCCGCATTACCTGCTATTTTCAATCCGGAGGACATGAATGCCCTCGAACAGGCTTTGAGGATAAAGGACCGTCTGAAGGATGTGGAAATACATCTGCTCACAATGGGTCCCGGCAGGGCCGCAGATATCATCCGTGAGGGCCTTTTCAGAGGTGCCGACGGAGGCGTGCTTCTGACAGACAGGAAGTTCGCGGGAGCCGACACACTCGCCACATCGTATGCTCTTTCCCAGGCTGTCCGTAAGATAGCTCCGGATATGATTATAGCAGGCCGTCAGGCTATCGACGGTGATACCGCTCAGGTGGGACCTCAGGTCGCCGAGAAGCTCGGCTGGCCTCAGATCACATATTCTGAGGAGGTCCTTTACATAGACAACAGCCGTGTAACTGTGAGAAGAAGACTGGAGAGAGGAGTAGAGGTAGTATCCTCACCTCTGCCTGTCCTGATTACCGTGACAGGCACCGCGGCTCCGTGCAGGCCCCGCAACGCCAAGCAGCTCATGCGCTACAAGAGCGCACGCACTGTCTCTGAGGAACAGGCATCAGGAGCTGAGTATGCCGCTTCAGGCAAGTGCGACGGGCATTTCCAGATTCCTGAGTGGGGTTTCGCCGAGATCGGCGGAGACGAGAAGAGCTACGGTATGTCAGGCTCGCCTACAAAAGTGAAGAAGATCGAGAACATCATTCTCCAGGCCAAGGAGTCCAGGACCCTTTCCGACTCGGACGCCGATATAGAGGGACTGGTGAAGGAGCTGATCTCAAGTCATACAATCGGTTAATAAAGGAGGAAAAGAATCATGAACAATATTATAGTTTACTGCGAGACGGACGGCGGACATCTCTGTGATGTGAGTCTTGAGCTGATGACCAAAGCCCGTGACCTGGCTGCGAAACTCTCATGTAGTGTCGAGGCCCTGTTGATCGGACATAATGTGAAGGCTCTCGCCGGAGAACTTTATGCCTATGGAGCATCGGTGGTTCATCTTGCGGATGACCCGAGGCTGGAGTATTTCCGTACATTGCCCTATGCTGCCATAACAATAGACCTTTTCCGCAGGGAAAAGCCTCAGATAGCCCTTTTCGGAGCCACTTCCGTAGGCCGTGACCTGGCACCGAGGGTGTCCAGCGCCCTGCACAGCGGTCTTACCGCAGACTGCACCGCATTGGAGATAGGCGACCATCAGGACAAGGAGAAGCAATACACCAATCTTCTTTATCAGATCCGTCCTGCGTTCGGAGGCAACATTATCGCCACTATCGTCAATCCCGAGCACAGACCTCAGATGGCCACTGTTCGAGAGGGCGTGATGAAGAAGTCGGCCCTGGCCTCTCCTGTCGCAGGCAGCATCTCTGAGATAGATGTCAAGTCAATTCTCAAGGACAGCGACCTGACTGTGGAGATTGTCGCCCGTGAGATAGAGGAGAAAAAGATTGATATAAAAGGTGCTCAGATAATCGTGGCAGGCGGTTTCGGAGTAGGAAGCAAGGAGAATTTCGACTTGATATTCGAGCTGGCCAAGACTCTTGGAGGCGAGGTCGGAGCATCCCGCGCCGCAGTGGACGCAGGTTTTGCGGATCATGCCCGCCAGATAGGCCAGACAGGTGTGACGGTACGTCCCAAGCTCTTTATCTCCTGCGGAATATCCGGCCAGATTCAGCATACCGCCGGCATGGACCAGTCCTCGATGATTATTTCCATCAACAGCGACCCGGAGGCGCCTATCCACAAGATAGCCGACTATGCCATAGTAGGTGACCTCAATGTGGTGATTCCCAAACTCATCAAGTTCTACAAACAAAACAGCAAATAAGAAGTCATGGCAAATTTTTATACAGATAACAGTGATTTGAAGTTCCAGCTCTCTCATCCTTTGATGAAGAAGATTGTGGAACTGAAAGAACAGGATTTCAAGGACAGCGGAGTCTATGACTACGCTCCCTGCAATGTGGAGGACGCCATCGACTCATATGACAAAGTGATGGAGGTGATGGGGGAGATATGTGCCGACACCATAGCCGCCAATGCCGAGCAGGTGGACCATGACGGTCCTGTCTGTGAGAACGGCAGGGTGACATATGCCGCAGGTACCGCAGAAAACCAGAGAGTGCTGACACAGGCAGGGATGTACGGTATGTCGCTTCCCCGTCAGTACGGCGGTCTCAACTTCTCCCTCGTCCCCTATGTGATGGCAGAGGAACTGGTGTCCCGTGCCGATGCCGGTTTCGCCAATATCTGGGGCCTTCAGGACTGTGCCGAGACCATCCACGAGTTCGCTTCAGAAGAGATCAAGGCCGAGTTCCTGCCTCGCATCCCCCAGGGTGATACCTGCTCCATGGACCTGACAGAGCCTGACGCCGGATCGGACCTTCAGGCCGCCATGCTCAAGGCTGAGTGGTGCGAGGAGAAAGGCATGTGGATGCCCAACGGTGTGAAGAGGTTCATCACCAACGGTGACGCCCAGATCAAGCTCGTTCTGGCCCGTTCCGAGGAAGGAACCCGCGACGGCCGCGGTCTGTCCTACTTCGTACACGACCAGAAATGGGGCGGAGTCACAGTCCGCAGGATAGAGAACAAGCTGGGTATCAAAGGCTCTCCTACCTGCGAGCTGGTGTTCAAGAATGCTCCTGCCAAACTTATCGGCGAACGCCGCATGGGTCTTATCAAATATGTGATGTCGCTGATGAACGGTGCCCGTCTCGGTGTCGGAGCACAGTCTACCGGTATATCCGAGGCCGCTTACCGTGAGGCTTACAAATACGCCTGCGAGCGCCGTCAGTTCGGAAAGGCTATCATAGAGTTCCCGGCTGTGTATGAGATGCTGGCCGTGATGAAGGCCAAGCTCCAGGCATCCCGCGCCATTCTTTACGAGACTACCCGTTTCGTGGATATCTACAAGTCTTACGGCTTTATCGCAGAGACCCGCAAGCTGACTCCTGAGGAGCGTCAGGAGATGAAGAAGTATCAGCGTTATGCCGATATGTTCACTCCCGTGCTCAAGATGATGTCCAGCGAGTACTGTAACCAGAACGCCTACGATGCGATTCAGATTCACGGCGGTTCCGGTTACATGAAGGAATATCCTGTGGAGCGTATCTACCGTGACGCCAGGATCACCACTATCTACGAGGGAACATCTCAGTTGCAGACAGTGGCCGCCATACGCTATGTGACTACCGGCGCTTATCTGGCCAAGATACGCGAGTATGAGGCGGAGGAGGTCGCTCCTGAGTTCTCTACGCTCAGGAAATCGTTGGTCGAGATGGCTCAGCAGTATGAGAAGGCATGTGCTCTTGTACAGGGTCATGACAATGACTATGTGGATTTCCATGCCCGTCGCCTGGTGGAGATGGCCGGACACATCATCATGGGCTGGCTGCTTGTGCTGGACGCAGGCAGATGCGGAGATTTTGCCAAGTCGGCCCGTGTGTTTGTGGGTAAGGCCAAGGCCTGGAACCAGGAGAGGTATGACTACATTGCCAATTTTACCGAGGAGGACATAGCTGACTTCCAGTAACAGATATGAAGAGATACATTTCTATTTTTGCACTTTCCCTCATCTGCGGCCTTGCCGTCGCTGATGAGGGAATGTGGCTTCCGTCCCTTATCTCCGAGAGGATAGGGGATATGCAGGCCAAGGGATTCGAGCTTACAGCCGAGGATATCTACAGTATCAACCAGGCTTCCCTGAAGGATGCAGTCGTGCTTTTCGGACGCGGCTGCACCGGAGAACTGATATCTTCCGAGGGACTTCTTCTGACCAATCATCATTGCGGTTATGACCAGATACAGAAGCACAGTTCTGTCGAGCACGATTATCTGCGTGACGGTTTCTGGGCCATGACCCGCGAAGAGGAACTTCCCAATCCGGGATTGACGGTCAGCTTTCTTGACCGTATGGAAGATGTGACTGATGCTGTCTTGGCAGGCTATACCGGCGGCATGACCGAGGCCCAGAGGGACTCTGTGGTCAAGAGCAACTCCGCTAAGCTGATAGAGGACGCGACTGCATCCGGAAACGGACTCAGGGCATCAGTGGAGTCCATGTATTACGGCAACAAGTATTATATGTTCGTCTACAGGGTATATTCGGATGTGCGTCTGGTAGGCGCTCCGCCCTCGTCCATAGGTAAATTCGGCGGAGATACCGACAACTGGATGTGGCCCCGCCATACAGGTGACTTCTCGATATTCCGCATCTATGCCGACAAGGACAACAATCCCGCCCCTTATTCCGAGGACAATGTGCCGTATACTCCGAAGCGCTATTTCCACATAGCCGCCGGAGGTGTAGAGGAGGGTGACTTTACATTTGTCTACGGATTCCCCGGCACTACCAGGGAATACATCATGTCGGACGGAGTCCGCTATATCTCCGAACTGTCCAATCCTCACAAGATCGCACTCAGAACCATGCGCCTGGATATTCAAAGGCGCTATATGGATGCCGACCAGGCTGTCAGGATTCAGTATTCGGCCAAGAATGCAACTGTAGCCAATGCATGGAAGAAGTGGCAGGGTGAGATGCGCGGCATCAACCGCCTGGGTACCGTTGCGAGGAAGCAGGCTTATGAGGCCCGTTTCAATGAGTGGGCTGCTGGAACGGAGTATGAGGGAGTACTGCCGGCCATGGATTCATTATACGGCCTGCTGGAACCGTATTTGTTCGCTCTGGATTATTATTATGAGGCTCCGAATACGGTGGAGATAGTCAAGTTTGCCGGTAAGGTGCTTTCTTTGGCGGAGAAAGGAACAGATTCCTCGCTTAACGCAGAGGTTGCCGCATTCTTCAAGGACTACTGTCTTCCCATAGACAAGGAATCATTCATAGCTGTCATGAACGCATTCAATGACAATCTGCCCGACGGTTTCCGCCCGGGATATTTAGACAGCACGATTGCTGTTTACGGCAGTGTGGAGGCATGGGCCGATGATTTGTTCGCGCACTCCGCGTTTACTGACAGGGAGTTTGTCTACGCCCTCGGCTCTGAGGACATGGATGCCCTGTATGATGATCCGGCCGCCGAGTTCGGACGCGAGATGAAGTCCTGGGTGGATAACGAGTTGTATCCTGAGGCCATAAGGCTGAGCAGGGAGATAAACCTGCTCTACCGTGATTATATGCGCGGTCAGATGGAGTTCGAGCCGGACAGGGCCTTCTATCCTGATGCCAACCTGACTCTCCGTGTCGCATACGGTCATATCAAGGGCTATGCTCCTTCGGACGGCATATATTACCTGCCGTTCTCAACCATAGACGGTATCATGGAAAAGGACAATCCGGAGATATTCGATTACAATATTCCACAGCGTTTCCGCGATGTGGTGGCCACAGGTGACTACGGCCGCTGGGGAGAGGACGGCTCCGTGCCTGTCTGCTTCATTGCCACTAACCATACTTCGGGCGGCAACTCCGGCAGTCCCGTCATCGACGGCAAAGGTCGCTTGATAGGCGTCAATTTCGACCGCGTATGGGAAGGTACGATGAGCGACATCGAGTTTGATCCGGATTTCTGCCGCAATATTTGCCTTGACATCCGCTATGTCCTCTTTGTCATCGACAAGATAGGCGGTGCATCCCACCTTATTGACGAGATGACTATCGAGACGGAATAGCATTTCAGCCGTAAAGAGCAATATTTTTTTGTTAAAAAATTTGGTGATAAGAAAATATTGCTATCTTTGCGGTCCGATTCGGGATGTGGCGCAGTTGGTTAGCGCACCACGTTAGGGACGTGGGGGTCGGACGTTCGAGTCGTCTCATCCCGACAAAAGAGGTCTCCCGAAAACGGAGGCCTCTTTTTGTGAGATATATACATAGTTTCGGGAAGTGGCGCAGTTGGCTAGCGCGCTGCGTTCGGGACGCAGAGGTCGGGTGTTCGAGTCACCTCTTCCCGACAAAAGGGCATCTTCGGGTGCCCTTTTGTCGTGGAAGAGGTGACGCTCCGCTTTCACGCTATTCTCCGCTTTCACGCTATTTGTTATCCGCGGTTGTAGTGGGGCATCTGTTCCGGGATGACGATGGAGAGTTCGATGATGCCGGCTATCCTTCCGTCATGGAGCCATGGTGTCTGGTGGATGAGCTTGCGCTGTCCTTTTTTGCTGATGGTGTAGGAATTGGAGATGCCTTCTGTGAGAATGCTTCGGATAATGCTCTGCGAGCGCTCATTGTGGCACGGCATCATATTGCGGCCCCTCATGTCGCCGTTTACTGCTACTGACCTGTCGTTCTGATAGACGATGTTGCACTCAGTATCGCACACTGTGACCGCGCAGCCGGTGCCCTTGAAAAAGTCCTCAATCGTTTCCATGGTGCTATAGATTTTCCTGCCAGAATTTAAACATCGAGCTGTACAGATGATATGAGGTGTTTTCCCTTTCGTTGATGCTGTGGGAGCGCATGGGATAGGTGATCATATAAAACATCTTGCCGAGGCGGATGAGCTCGTTGGCCATCATCTCGCAGCACTGGTAGTGGACATTGTCGTCTCCTGTGCCGTGAATCAGCAGCAGGTTGCCCTCAAGGCCGGATGCGAAGTTGATGGCCGATCCGTCATGATAGCTCTGGGGGCTGAGAGAAGGTATGCCGGAGTATCTTTCCTGATAGATGGTATCGTACAGGTAGAGAGAATAGACGCCGGCCACAGCGATGCCGGTGGAATATATCTCCGGATGCTTGAACATCAGGTGTGCGGTGGACGAGCCGCCTCCGCTCCAGCCCCAGATGCCGATGCGGTCCGGATCCATATAGCTGTGGGTCTGCAGCAGTTCGGTCACTGCGGCGGCGTGGTCAGCGATGGGCAGGATGCCTATCTTGCCGTGGATGCTCTTGCGCCACTGCCGTCCGCGGGGTGTCTTGGCCCCGCGCAGGTCGATGCTTGCGACCACATAGCCTTCCTGAGCAAGGTATCTGCCCCACAGTTCTCCTCCGAGCCAGGCGTTCTGCACTGTCGAGCTGGCCGGCTCGCCGTATATATAGAAGATGACGGGGTATTTGGCCGTGGAATCGAAGTGGGGCGGCTTGATCATCCATCCGTCCAGGACAATGTCTCCTATGTCCACTTTGAAGAACTCCATGGGGGCCGGATTTACGGCTGCGAATTTCTCCGCCAGCTCATGGTTGTCCTCCAGCACGCGGACAGTCTTGTGTCCGGGCAGGGTTATGATCTCATATATGGTAGGAGTTTCGCTGTTGCTGAAAGTGTGCATCGCATATTTTGCGTCGGGGGATATCACATAGCCGTGGTGCCCCGCCGGAGCATCGGCCGGGGTGAGTCTCTGGGCCTCGCCCTTTCCGTCCAGACGGCTGCGGTAGAGGTATCTCCCGGTCGGGTTGTCGGGGGAGGCGATGTAATAGACCCAGCCGCCGTCGGTATCGATGCGGACAACGCTGATCATGTCGAAGTCACCTTTGGTTATCAGCTTGCTTTCCGAACCGTCGCAGGATACTCTGTAGAGATGCCGCCAGCCGTCCTGTTCGCTGGTCCAGGTGAAATATTTTCCGCCGTCGAGCCATACCGTGTTGTCAAATACATCGAGCCATGCTTCGTCGGTGTCCGTCATGAAGTTGTCTACGCTCATGGTGTGAATATCGGCGTAGAATACCCTGTTGACACTCTGCTGTCGGTTGAGCTGCTGTATCATAAGTGTACCCGTGCCCGGAACGAACTCCATACGGGCCAGGTAATGCTCTCTGGGGTCGCCCGGTATGTCTATCCATCTGGTCTCCGGTTCGGCGGAATCCACATCCACTACTCCGATGCGTGCAGCGGAGTTTGTGGTCCCGGCCTTGGGGTAGGGCAGGGGGATGATGCTCGAGTATATCGAGTCGATGTTGTCAACCATATAGAATGTGCCGGTGCCTTCTGTGTCGAACTGCCAGTAGGCTATGCTGCGGCTGTCAGGACTCCATCTCCAGCCGTCCTGTACATGCAGCTCCTCCTCGTAGACCCAGTCGAACTGACCGTTGATGATCACCTCGTCTCCGTCGGATGTGAGCTGGCGGACCGCTCCGCCGGAGATGTTCTCCACATAGAGGTTGTTCTTATAGACATAGGCTATTTTAGTGCCGTCGGGAGAGAACTTTGCGAACTGCATCCATGAGGGCTCGAAATCAGCTCTGCCTAACTTGCGAAGCTCTCCCGTGGCCGGTATGAACAGCCAGTATTCTCCGCGCTTGTCAGTTCTCCACACCCTCTTGGCGTCGGTGTAGATCATCAGCATCGAGTGGTCTGGAGACCATGTGTAGCCGTTTATTTCCAAAGGTTTTTCCATGCTGTTGGGAATCAGGTCTGCGGCTGCCACGGAGATGGTTTTCTCCCCGGTGCGCATATCGTTGATGACTATGTTCTGGCCGCCGGTGGCAGTGTCCTTTTCCAGAGTCAGAAACGAGTGTCCGTTTTCGGCCCAGCGGAATGCCTGTACTCCTTTTGCCGTATATTCGTGTTTCTGGAATATGTCCTCGAGAGTGAGCCTGTCCTGGGCGGAGGCGTCAAGTCCTGCCGCACAGACAGCTGCGGCCGAGGCGATCAGAAAAAACCTAAAGCAGTTCATGTCTAAAATATCAGTCTTAAAAATACAGGTGCAAATGTAATGAATAAAGTACAAACAGAAAAGCCGCCCCGAAAAAGACGGATATTCTAATTTATTTTATAAATTTGAGGTCTAAACCTGATAAAACCTTTGCCATGTTTTCAAAAGAGACTTATATAGCCCGCAGGGCAGCGCTGGTGGAAGAGATGAGAAAGAACCGTCAGACCGGTCTTCTGCTTTTCCTCGGCAACGACGAGTCCGCTATGAACTATGCGGCCAATCCTTATCCTTATCGTCAGGATTCCACTTTCCTGTATTTCTTCGGCCTGGATTTTCCGGGACTTGCCGCATTGATAGACCTGGAGGACGGAAAGGCGGAAATCTATTCCGATGAGCTGACGATTGACAGCATCATCTGGAAAGGTGCCTCGCAGGACAGGATAAAGGAGCGCTGCGCCATGTCCGGAGTGGACGGCACGGACTCTACCGATGAGCTCAAGCTCAGGATTCATAAGGCCATATCCAAAGGCCGCATGGTCCATTTCCTTCCGGCATACAGGGCCGAGCACTATGTCAAGCTGTTCAATCTGTCCGGAGTGCCGGACCAGGCCCACGACGATATGGTGTCCATACCTTTTGTCAAGGCAGTCATAAGTCTCAGGAGCCACAAGAGCCCGGAGGAGATAGAGCAGATGGAGGATGCGGCCAACATATCGGCCGACATGCATCTGGCCATGCTCAGCATGCTGCATCCCGGCATGACGGAGATGGAGATAGTGTCGGTGATTACGGGCATTGCCCTCAGGCGCGGATTCGGAATGGCGTTTCCGCCTATCGCCACTGTCAACGGTCAGGTGCTTAACAATCACTGGTACGGCAATACAGTCAAGGACGGAGATGTGTTCCTTCTCAACGCAGGAGCGGAGAACCGGATGCACTATGCAGGGGATATCTCCACTACGGCGCCGGTGGGCAAGCGCTTCACCGAGCGGCAGAGGCAGATATACGACATAGTCCTGCATGCTCACAAGACAGCGGTCGAGTCACTTCGTCCGGGTATTCCTTTTGTGGACATTCATCTGAAGGCGGCGGAGATTATCGCCGGAGACCTGAAGGCTATGGGACTTATGAAGGGCAATGTGCAGGAGGCGGTCCATGAGGGTGCGCATGCGCTTTTCTTCCCGAGCGGCCTGGGCCACATGATAGGTCTCGACAGCCACGATATGGAGGCTCTTGGAGAGGCCTGGGTGGGTTATGACGGTCATCCGCGCAGCACCAAGTTCGGACTGAAGTCCCTGCGTCTGGCCAGGACGCTGGAGGAGGGTTATACCCTTACGATTGAGCCTGGTGTGTACTTTATTCCGGAGCTGATAGACATGTGGCGTGGTCAGGGCAAGTTCAAGGACTTCCTCAACTACGACGAGATAGAGAAGTTCAGGGATTTCGGCGGCATGAGGACGGAGCGTAACTATCTCATCACAGCGGACGGATGCCGCAGGCTCGGCAAGTATTTCCCGATTACGGCTGATGAAGTGGAGGCGATGCGATGATAGTCAAGATATGCATAGGCAGTTCGTGTCATCTCAAAGGCTCCTATGATGTGGTGCAGGGGATGAGGGACATGCTCAAAAAATACGATGTGGAGGATCTGGTGGAGCTTCAGGCCAGTTTCTGCTTCGGCCAGTGTGCTGACGGAGTGGTGATGAGGGCCGAGGAGGCTTTGGACGGCTCGGAGGATGTGTTTGTCCGGGGAGTCAATAAGGACAATGTGGAGCAGAAGTTCCTCACGGAGGTGTACCCTAAGCTGGGCCTTCCTGCTCCCGAAATGCAATAACGACAAATTACCTGACTTATGAAAGAATATCTCGAGTTCAAGAAGGCTCGTTGTAAGGACTGCTATAAATGCCTTAGAGAGTGCCCGGTCAAGGCCATAGAGGTCAAGGAGCATCAGGCCCGGATTATCACGGAACGCTGTATTCTCTGCGGCCGGTGCACTGTGGTGTGTCCGCAGAATGCCAAGATCGTCCATAGTGAGAAGGACGAGGTGGACGCCCTGCTTCTGGGCAATGACAATGTGGTCGCCAGCGTCGCACCTTCTTTTATATCCTCGTTCCGTCTGAGGAATTTTTCCCAGATGGAGACAGTGCTTTACAAGCTCGGTTTCGCATATGCTGAGGAGACGGCGGTGGGAGCCAATGCAGTGACTAAGGAATATGAAAAGTGCATTGCCACAGGTAATTTCCCCAATTTCATAACCTCGGCCTGTCCTGCTCTGTGCCGTCTGATTCAGGAATATCATCCCTATGCTCTCAAGTATCTGGCCCCGGTGGATTCCCCCATGATAGCCCATGCCAAGATGCTGCGTAAGCGTTTCCCCGGATGCAGGGTGGTGTTCATTGGCCCGTGCATAGCCAAGAAGAGAGAGGCCCGGGAGAGCGGCCTGATAGACGGCGTGCTTACATTCGAGGACCTGCGCCGGTTCATGACGGAGAGGGGAGTGACATTTCCTTTGCCGGATGCTCAGGAGGAGTTCGAGAGGTATTCCTGCACCGGTATAACAGACGGTACGCCTGCCAACAAGAGCAAATGCTATCCGGTGCGCAGGGGTATCATACATTCGTTCGAGCATCGTCCGGAAGGATACGACTATATGGCTGTGGACGGTCCGGACGGCTGTGTCAATGCTTTGGAGAATATAGAGAAGATGACGGGCGTGTTCCTGGAGATGAATATGTGCAAGAATGCCTGTGTCGGAGGGCCTTGCAGTCTGGTGGAGGACTGCGAGGGAGTGCGTGCCGCAGTGGATGTGAAGCGGTATGTGCGTGAGGAGTGCGAGGCTCTTCCGAGGGAGAAGCCCGGAGACCGTCCCTACGATGTGGATATTTCGGCTGTATATCCTCCTATGGAGAGTAAGAGCCTGATACCTACCGAGGAGCAGATAGCGGAGATTCTTCAGCGTACCGGAAAGTTCAAGCCGGAGGACGAGCTCAACTGCGGCTCGTGCGGCTATCCTACATGCCGGGAGAAAGCCTGGGCGGTGTTCAACGGCTATGCGGACATCGATATCTGCCTGCCGTATATGAGGGAGAGGGCGGAGTCCATGTCCTACGAGATTATACACAACAGTCCGGAAGGCATAGTGGTGCTGGACAGTGAGATGAATGTGGTGGACATCAACAGCAAGGCCAAGGAGCTGTTGGGTATTACGGCGGTCAGTCTCAAAGGCTTGCCTGCGATAGATTTCTTCAATCCCACGGAGTTCCTGATAGCCCAGAACTCGGGGCGTCAGTATGTGCGCAAGAAGATATATGTGGCCGAGACCAAGCGTCATCTGGAGATTTCGATAAGCATTCTGAAAGGCAATCATGCTCTGTTCGGCATTCTCAAGGATATTACGGAGGAGGTTCATTACAATGAGAAGTTGGGCAAGATGCGGATGGAGACCCTGGCCACCACCGATGAGGTTATCAAGAAGCAGATGAGGGTGGCGCAGGAGATAGCGTCCCTGTTGGGAGAGACTACGGCCGAGACCAAGGTCGCATTGCTTAAATTGAAGAAGACCCTGATGCAGGAGGAAGAGGAGAGGGAGCGGTCTGAGAAGTAATAATCAGCGGTGTATGAAAGAGTTGTTTATCGAATACGGTTATGAGTCCTTGAATAAGTTCGGGGAGGAGCTTTGCGGGGACAAGGTGGAGAGCGTGACTGTGGACGGTTATACGACGCTGGTTCTGGCGGACGGTCTGGGCAGCGGCGTGAAGGCCAACATCCTGTCCACTCTCTCGTCCAAGATACTGTGTACCATGGTCTCCAACAATATCCCCATCGAGGACTGCATCGAGACCATGATTCAGACACTGCCCGTGTGCAAGGTGCGCGGGGTCGCCTATTCGACATTCTCGGTTATTCATGTCGATGCATCCGGAAAGGGATATCTTTTCGAATTCGACAATCCGCAGGCGATATATTATCACGACGGCCGCTGCATGGATTTCGACCGCAGGCCTATGGAGGTTCTGGGAAAGAAAGTGTATCATTCGGAGCTGTCTTTGTGCGACGGGGATATCGTCCTGGTGATGTCGGACGGCACTATACATGCCGGAATCGGCCGTGTGCTTAATTTCGGCTGGGACCGTAAGGACATTATGGAACACATGGACCGCAATATACAGCCTCAGATGTCGGCCCGTTGTGTGGCATGGCTGCTGGCGGCCGCCTGCAACGACCTGTATATGGACAAGCCGGGCGATGACACCACTGTCGCTGCCCTGAAGATGCGCGAGGCCCTGCATGTCAACCTTATGGTGGGCCCTCCGGTCAATAAGGAGAATGACGACTACTATGTGGCCAAGTTCCTGGAGGGAGACGGCAAGAAAGTGGTCTGCGGTGGCACCAGCTCGCAGATTGTCGCCAGGCATCTCGGCAAAAAGGTGACTACCAGCCTTGATTTCCCGGATAAGGAGATTCCGCCGATAGGTCATATCGACGGTATAGACCTGACTACCGAGGGAGTCATCACTTTGAGGCGTCTGCTGGAGCTGACCGAAAAATATGTCTCTCCCAATGACCTAACTCCAAAGATGTTCACCAAGCAGGACGGAGCTTCCCTTTTAGCCCAGATGCTGCTGGAGGACGCCACTCACATTACATTCTTCGTGGGCCAGGGAGTCAATAAGGCCCATGAGGGGTTGCCTATAGACACTACCTTGAAACTAAAACTGATAGAGCGCCTTGCCGCCAACCTCAAGGCTATCGGCAAGGTGGTGGAGATACATTATGCCTAATCGCAGTAGAGAGACAGGCGGCGCGCCTGGGCCGTGGTGATGATTCTGTTGTCCAAAATGGCCTGAACACTGAAAAGACTGTCGGGGACAGTGTGCCGCAGGCGTTCTATGCCTTTGGCGGCGTAAGGTCCGATATAGGGATGCGCTGACATCGAGTCCAGTGACATGGTGCGTAGGTCGAGCCGCCTGACTGAAGAAGGCTCGATATACAGCCGGTCGGCCAGCCGTCTGAGAAGAACGGTGTCTATGCCCCTGATGTCCAGAAGCTGGCTTATGTCCGCATAGCAGCCTAACCGTTCCCTGTATCTGATGATCTGCCTGGCGTAGTACGGGCCGATACCCGGCAGCCCGTCCAGTGCCGCGCTGTCTGCCGAGTTGAGCTCGACCATGTCCCATTTCCAGCCGTCGTAATCGTATTCCAGCCGTTGATTCTCAGGCTTTGCCGCAGGACTTCCTGCCGCCACGCCGTTACCGCTGTCCGCAGTTCTGCCCGTCTTTTTGTTGCCGCTCCCGGCCTTTTGCGGAGGAGGGCTTGTCCGTGGCGCTGTCGTGTCTTTGCCGGCGTAACTACCTGCATTTTGAACTGCCGCCGTATCGGGTGCGGCGACTGCTCCTGGATGCCTGTGCTCCCGGATGAGGTATCTTGCGAAAACTACTGATTGGGCCGCCAGTATCAGAAACACCAGTATGACGACCCCGTTGGAGAAAAGACGCTCAGTCTTCCCTTTCTTCTTTTTCTCTTCTTCCCACATAATCTTTCCCTTCTACTATTAATACTATCTCGCCCTTGGGCGGGTTGTCCGTGTACCACGAGGCCAGTTCGGCAAGAGTGCCCCTGCGGGTCTCCTCGTGTACCTTGCTTATCTCCCTTGATACCGAGGCCCTGCGTCCTTCTCCGAAGAATCCGCACATCTGCGCCAGTGTCTTCGCAAGGCGGTAGGGTGACTCGTAGAATATCATGGTCCGGCATTCCGATGCCAGTTCTGTCAGCCTGGTCTGCCGTCCTTTCTTGACAGGCAGGAAGCCTTCGAAGGCAAAGCGGTCCGCAGGCAGGCCGGAATCTATCAGTGCCGGAACGAAAGCCGTGGGGCCGGGCAGCGTGATGACTTCTATGTCCTCAGCCGCGCATTCTCTGGCAAGCATGAATCCTGGGTCTGAGATGCCAGGAGTGCCGGCGTCCGATACTAAGGCTATGTCCATGCCCGAGAGCAGTTTCTCGCAGACAGGGCGCACCCTTGCGTGCTCATTGAACTTGTGATGGGCTTCTGTCGGCTTTGAGATACCGTAGTGCTTCAGGAGCACCGATGTGGTCCTGGTGTCCTCCGCCAGTATCAGGTCCACCTGTTTGAGCACATCCAATGCCCTGAGAGTCATGTCTCCCAGATTGCCTACCGGAGTGGGTACTATATAAAGCCTGCCGGCCATGATGCGTGTACGGTTTAAAATGTTAAATTTGCAGTTCAAAAATAGGAAAATGTTTTCAGAATACGCAAAAAAACCGGGATGGATTGAGGTTATCTGCGGCTCGATGTTCTCGGGCAAGACGGAGGAGCTCATCCGCAGACTCAAGAGAGCCAAGTTCGCAAATCAGCGGGTGGAGATATTCAAGCCCGGGATAGATACCAGATATTCGGCCGAGGAGGTGGTGTCGCATGATGCCACTTCGATAATTTCTACGCCTGTGGATTCGTCTGCGAGCATCCTGCTGCTTTCGGGGGATGTGGATGTGGTGGGTATCGACGAGGCCCAGTTCTTCGATGACGGGATAGTGGATGTGTGCCGTCAGCTCGCCTCGTCAGGCGTGAGGGTGATAGTGGCGGGACTGGATATGGACTATCTCGGCAAGCCGTTCGGTCCCATGCCGGCTCTCATGGCTGTGGCGGAGTATGTCGACAAGGTTCATGCGATATGCGTCAGATGCGGGGATCCTGCCCTGCACTCGCACCGTCTGAGCTCGAGCGACCGTCTGGTCGAGCTCGGGGAGAAGGATATTTACGAGCCGTTGTGCCGGCATTGTTTCAATAAATGCATGGAGAAAGATGGCGGATTATGAAATTTAATTAAATTTGCACTCGTTGACTACATACAGTTGAATGGAAATATTTATAATTCTACTTTTAATTCTTCTCAACGGCCTCTTCTCGATGAGCGAAGTGGCGCTCATAAGTGCAAGGAAATCATCTTTGACTGCGGATGCCAAGAAAGGCAGCAGGACGGCCCGGAATGTTCTCAGTCTCACTGAGAGACCCAATAAGTTTCTCTCGACGGTACAGATAGGCATTACCCTCATCGGTATTCTCACCGGTCTGTATTCAGGAGACTCCATCGCATACAAGTTCGCGGATATCATGGAAGGCTGGGGCCTGTCCGAAAGCGTTGCTCAGCCCGTGGCGCAGGTGACCATCGTCATCATAGTCACCTATCTGACCATCGTTATCGGCGAGCTGGTACCCAAGCGTCTGGGAATGGGTTCTCCCGAAAGCATAGCCAAGGTGATGTCCGGCCCCATGCTGGTGCTGTCCTGGATAGCTACTCCGTTTGTGTGGATTCTGGACAAGAGCACATCCCTTTTTGTCAAGGCTTTCCATGTAGAGGAGAAAGAGGCGAAGGTGACGGAGGAGGAGATAAAGTCGATGGTGGCCGAAGGCAAGGAGGACGGAGAGGTGCAGGATGTGGAGCAGGATATAGTGGAGAGGGTGTTTTCTTTGGGAGACAGAAGCATCGAATCGATAATGACCAGCCGCAACGAGATAGTGTGGATAGATAAGGAGATGACCCGTGAGGAGATCAACTCCACGGTGCAGGACAATCTTTTCGAGGTATATCCCGTCGGAGACGGCAGTCTCGACGAGATAGTGGGAGTGGTCTATCTCAAGGATCTGTTCGGCAAGCTGGATAAGGAAAAGTTCTCTCTCGATGATATCATCCGTCCGGTGCAGTATTTCCACGAGTATACCGATGTATATAAGGTGCTCGAGCAGATGAAGAAGGCTCATGTGACCTACGGTTTGGTCTGCGACGAGTTCGGGGTATGTCAGGGAATAGTGACCTATAAGGATATCTTAGAGGGACTGGTGGGCTCCATAGACGACGAGGAGGATGAGCCGGATATCATCGAGCGTAAGAACGGCGGCGGATGGCTGGTGGACGGGCAGTGTCCGTTCTATGACTTTCTGGCCCACTTTGATCTGGAGGATCTTGCGGCGGACAATGACTATAACACTGTCGGTGGTCTGATTCTCGAGATGCTGGAGCACATACCCCAGTCCGGCGAGTCTGTGGACTGGAACGGATTCCGTCTCGAAGTGGTGGATATGGACGGTCCGAGGATAGACAAGGTCCTGGTCAGCAAGTTGCCGGCTGCGTCTCAGGAAGAAGCGCAGGAAAAAGAGAAATAACATATCTTTGCCATGAACAGGATAATATCATTGTCGACAGCGCTGTCCGCAGCGGTCATCATGGCAGCCGGCAGTCTGTCCCTCAGCGCCCAGGATTATGACAAGTCCGGATTCTGTCCTATAACCAAGGGGATGATCCTCGAATATGTCAATTATGACGCGGACGGCAACAGGACAGGCTCGTTCATGATGAGCGTCCGGAGTGTCTCGGGGACATTGGCAGACGGGACCGTGGTTTTTGACCAGCATTTTTTCGATGAGGACGGCAAGCCTCTTTTTGATGACAACAATCTTCCGATGGAGGTCACTGTGGGAGGCGAGGACGGTACTGTGTCCCGGATGTCCGATGTCGGCAAGGTCATGAAAGTGCAGGACATCATGTCGAAGGGAGACGCCAGCAGTATCCCTTCCGGACTGAGTACAGGAATGGTCATTCCAGACGGCACCATCAAGGTCAGGATCGGCAGGATTTCCGCCACTATCGGGACCAAGAACCGTCAGGTGCTCGGGCAGAAAGACATCACGGTTCCGGCAGGAACATTTGACTGCTGGCTTGTCAGGGAGGAGCAGGTGACCAGGCAGCCGGTGGGTTCCAGGACGGAGATGATAGAGACATGGTATGCCGCGGGCATCGGTTGTGTAAGACAGGCCGTTTACGACCGTAAGGGCCGTCTGGACCATACTCAGGAGCTGGTTTCCGTCAGATTTGAATAGCAGAACTATATGAATACCATTACCTGTAGAGACATCGTCAAGACATTCGGGACTTATACGGCCCTGAATCATGTCTCCATAGAGGTCCCGAAAGGGACTGTGTTCGGCCTGCTCGGTCCCAACGGAGCAGGCAAGACCACGCTTATCCGTATAATGAATCAGATTACCGTGCCGGATTCGGGGACAGTGCTTTTTGATGAGCTTCCGGTGGTTCCGGATGATGTCTACCGTATCGGATATCTTCCGGAGGAGCGCGGATTGTACAAGAAGATGAAGGTAGGGGAGCAGGCCCTTTATCTGGCCCGCCTCAAGGGACTTAGCCGTCAGCAGGCCATGACCGAGCTCAAGAAGTGGTTCGTGAAGTTCGGCATCGAGGGCTGGTGGAACAAGAAAGTGGAGGAACTGTCCAAGGGAATGGCTCAGAAGGTGCAGTTCATCACTACCGTGCTTCACCGTCCCGAACTGCTGATACTGGATGAGCCGTTCTCCGGTTTCGATCCGGTCAATGCCAGGCTTATCCGCGACGAGATACTCCGGATGAAGGATGAGGGAACGACCGTCATTCTATCCACTCACAATATGGCCTCGGTCGAGGAGTTGTGCGACAATATCGCACTCATCAACAAATCCAATCTTGTAGTTACGGGAGGCGTGGAGCAGATACGCCGGGAGCATGGTTCCAGTCAGGTGGAGGTGCTTTACCGTCCGTCAGGTACCTCCGTGGCCATGGAAGGTTCCGAAGTACTCTCTCTTGTCTCGGACGAGGAGTATAAGGATATCAGGCGGGCTGTCTACAATGTGGACAAAGGTACTGCCTCAGGAAGGATTCTCTCCGAACTGGCTGCCTCGGATATCGATGTGGTCTCATATAGGGAGCTGATACCGAGTATGAACGACATATTTATCAAATTAGTAAAAGGGGAGGACAGATAGTATGGACTTTAAGAAGATAAAACTCGTTCTCGGACGCGAGTTTGCCATCCGCGTCAAGAAGAAATCATTTATAATCACTACTATAGTTACCCCTATACTGTTTGCCGCCCTTATGATAGTGCCGTCGCTTATCATGATGGCCGACCTGGATAAGGAGGTCAACAGTATCATGGTCGTGGATGACTCCGGCATAGTGGCCGCATCGTTGGAAAGCGGTTCTGACATAGAGTATATCATTTCGGACAATCCGGACATGGAGTATCTGAAGAGGAACCTTGACAGTCTGGGAGTGTATGCCGTGATGCATGTCTCGGCCCTTGATTCGGCCAACAATGTTACGGTGGACGCATATGCGCCCAAGCAGATCAATGCCAAGGTGAGCGACGCCATAGCTTCGGATGTCAACGATATCATAGAAAGATACAAGCTTCAGCAGTACGATATAGACAATTTCGAGGAGATAATGGCCGACCTGGACCATGAGGTGGATGTCAACACATTCATAGTCAGTGATGACGGTCAGGAACGCAAATCCCTTCTCTTTATCAATATGGCCCTGTCGTTTATCATGGGCTTTGTCATCTACATGTTCGTTACCATGTTCGGCAACATGGTCATGACCAGTGTGATCAATGAGAAGTCCAACAAGATAGTGGAGGTCATAGTCTCGTCGGTCAAGCCATTCGATCTCATGATAGGCAAGATTCTCGGAGTAGCCAGCGTGGCTCTTACCCAGTTCTTTATCTGGATAATCCTGACCATGGCGATTTTCTTCGGTTTCCAGCTGGTGATGGGTTCCGAGCTGGCAGGCGACCCTGCTGCCATGGAGCAGATGACCCAGATGGCAGGCATGGGCACTGATCAGATGACTCAGATAGCACAGGCGTCAGACAGTGAGATGGCACAGATATTCACAGCACTTAAGGAGATAAACTTTACCCTTATCATAGGATGTTTCCTGATATATTTTGTCCTGGGCTATCTGCTTTATGCCTCCATGTTCGCAGCCATAGGCTCGGCAGTGGACAATGAAGCCGATACACAGCAGCTTGTGCTGCCTGTTACCATTCCTTTGCTGATAGGCCTGCTGCTCATGCTCCAGGCATTCCAGAATCCGGACAGTTCTCTGTCTTTCTGGGGCTCAATCATACCTTTTACTTCCCCGATGGTCATGCTGGCCAGGATACCTTTCGAAGGATGTGTGCAGACCTGGGAGCTGCTTCTGTCTATCGGCCTTTTGCTGTTGACATTCCTGATAGTGGTGTATTTCTCGGGTAAGATATACCGTATCGGTATATTGATGCACGGCACCAAGTATTCCTGGAAGGATCTGTGGAAATGGCTTAAGTACTAAGGTATGCGGAAGTGTTTGATTTTACTTTTTGCGGTGTCTGCGGGACTGAGGCTGGGTGCTCAGGATTTTGAGTACAGCTGGCAGCGGGTCAGAATGGACTCGCGGTATGAAGGGACCGCCGTATATGATGTGGACAGTATAGTCGCGGCTCATCAGGAGCAGATAGCACCGCTTATGGAGGTCGTAATATATTCCAAGGAGGAGATAAAGGACAGGCGTCCGGAAAGCGCTCTGTCCAATATAGCCGCGGATATGCTGCTGTATGCGGCGAAAGACCATGTGAATAGTGATTATCCGACTATGTCGCTGACCAATTTCGGCGGAATCAGGTGTAACTTTCCTAAGGGAGCGGTCAGAGTGTACGACATCTATTCCACTTTCCCGTTTGACAACACGGCCGTGGTGGCGGTGATGAAAGGGGAGGATATCCGTCAGATGATGGAGCGTTTCGCTTCGGACAGGTTCGAGGCGCTCGGTGGGGTGGAGATAGTAGTCAGTGACGGAGAACTTGAGAAATGCCTGATAGGCGGTCATCCGTTGGAGGACGACGCTCTGTACAATCTGGTGACTATCGATTTCCTGTTGGACGGCGGGGACCGTTTCGATATCGGGGACGATGCCGTATCGATAGACCGTACCGGCATAGTACTCAGGGACGCTGCCGTCAGCTATCTGCGGGATCTTTCCGAGGCCGGTGTAGTTCTGGAGAATAAAGGTGACGGTAGGGTAATCATAGAAAAGGACTGACATTATGAAGATGAGATACAATGCCATACCGGCAGCGCTCGTGCTGCTTTTCCTTGCGGTGCCTGCCGTCAGTGCGCAGGACCTTGTGATACTCCATACCAACGACACTCATTCGCAGATAGAGGAGATACGCGTTGGCAGTGGGGCCGGTACCGGCGGAGTACACCGGCGTGCAGAGTATTTCCATCAGGTAATCTCGCAGTACGGCAAGGACCATGTGCTCATACTGGATGCCGGGGACTATGACCAGGGTACGCCGTATTTTACGGTATTCAAGGGTGACCTGGAGATGGAGCTTATGAATGCCCTTGGGTATGAGGTGGCTGCCATAGGCAATCACGAGTTCGACAACGGGGTGGATGAGCTTGCCCGCCGTCTGTCCGGTGCTGACTTTCAGACCGTATGCGCCAACTACGATTTTTCCGGCACGGCCCTGGCTCCGTATGTGAAACCCTATACCATAGTATATAAGGCCGGCAGGAAAATCGGTATATTCGGCCTGCTGGCCAACATAAAGTCACTGGTGGCCAAGCAGAACCGGGAGGGACTCGTCTACATCGACCCGTATGAGGCCGCTCAGAAGTGGGCGGACTACCTTAAGAACGAGGAGCACTGCGACCTGGTCATCGCCCTCTCGCATCTGGGCTACTCGGGCTATCCCAACCAGCGCACGGACATCAACCTTGCAAGGAACACCCGCAACATAGACATCATCGTCGGCGGACACACCCATACTTTCCTGAAGTCCGAGAAGATATATCCCAATCTTGACGGAGAGGATGTAATCATCGTCCAGGCCGGCGCCCAGGGTGAGTATGTGGGCCGTTTCGACATTAATTTCAAATAAGTACAGTTATGAGTTTCAGCGAGCATTGTTACAGACTTTTTCAGGATCAGATAGAGACATGGCACAGGACGGATGATGTGGATGCCCCCTTTGCCGACAAGTTCCGGGAAGGGACTTTGGACAGCCTTCTGTATCGGAAGAACTGGATAGATACTGTCCAGTGGCATCTGGAGGATATCATCCGTGATCCAGGCATAGACCCGGTGGCAGCTCTGGCCCTCAAGCGCAGGATAGACAAGTCCAATCAGGACCGCACGGACCTGGTAGAGCGCATAGATGATGTGTTCTATCTAAAGTACAAGGATATTCAGACTGTTCCCGGAGCCAGGGTCAATACCGAGACTCCGGCCTGGGCCATAGACCGTCTCTCCATTCTTGCACTCAAGATATACCATATGCAGGTGGAAGTCGGCCGTACGGATGCGGACGAGGCTCATAAGGCCAGGTGCAGGACGCGCTTGGAGACTTTGACGCAGCAGCTGGGCGATCTTTCGACGGCTATAGACGAGCTGCTTGAGGACATAGAGGCCGGCCGCAAGTATATGAAACTCTACCGTCAGGTCAAGATGTACAACGATCCGGCGCTCAATCCGGTGCTTTATCAGCAGAAACGGTAATGGGCAGTGAACGGCAACACATACTGGTGCTCCGCTTTTCCGCTCTCGGGGATGTGGCCGCTCTGAGTTCCGTCCTGACGGCAAAGGCCGCGGACAATCCGGATGTCGATTTTACCGTGCTGACCAATCCCATGCTCGCTCCGCTTTTCGACGGAGTTCCCAATATCCGTGTCATGGCTGTCAACAAGAGGCAGAGTACATGGAGGACATTCCTGGACCTGCGGAGGCTCAGACCTACGCAGGTCGCGGACGAGCATGGGGTGATAAGGACATTTATTATCCGGACTCTCTTTTTTCTTTGCGGGACACCTGTCCACTATATCCGCAAGCACAGACTTTCCCGCCGCCGTCTGGCACGCCGTCGCGGCAAACGGCTTGAGCCGTTGCGGCCTATGTGGCGGCTTTATGACGATGTGCTCGTAAAGTGCGGTCTGAAGGGGACTCTCTCCTGTGAGCCGCTTATCACGCCTGAGCCCTGCCTTGAGTCCGGTCTCAGGATAGGCATAGCCCCGTTTGCCCGCTACGAGGGTAAGACATGGCCGATAGAGAGCATGGAGGAGCTTGTCCGCAGGCTCAGTGCATGTGAGCACTGCTCGGTATATCTTTTCGGAGGCCCGGGAGACCGGGCTCTGTTCGAGGGATGGGCCGCCAAGTACTCCGGTGTGGTCAATGTTGCCGGTACGGGATGTTTTACGGATGAACTGGAACTGATCAGAAGCCTGACTCTTATGGTGAGCATGGATTCTGCCAATATGCATTTCGCTTCCCGTCTGGGAGTGCCTGTGGTGTCGGTATGGGGTTCTACGCATCCGTACATGGGCTTTTACGGATGGAGACAGCGGCCTGAGTGGGCAGTGCAGTGCGACATGGACTGCCGTCCGTGCTCCGTCTATGGCAAGAAGCCGTGCTGGAAAGGTACTTATGAGTGCATGCGCTCGATTACTGCAGATATGGTCATGGACCGCATAAGGACGATAGCGGGTCAGTGCGGAATTAATCCAGATCGTCTCCGGTAGTGAACATCTCCGGATGCTTGCCCACGACACCTTTGTCCTTATACCATTGTCTCAGCCGTTTGAGATCGGCCTCGACATCGTCCGTGATATGAAATTCCTCACGGGCGCCCACTGTCTTCGTTCCCCAGTCGAAGTACCCTAAATAAACGGGAACGCCCGTCGCTTTGGCGATGGCGTGGAATCCGGCTTTCCATCTCTTGACGGGCTTGCGGGTGCCTTCCGGAGCTATTGCCAGCTGGAACGATTCGTCCTTGGCGAATTCGGCTATCATCTGACGGACCATGTGGGCTCCGCCTCCACGGCTTCTGTCCACCGGGATGGCTCCCAGATGCAGGAGGATAGGCTTCAGCGGCCATTTGAAAAAGTCTTTCTTTATCATTACCCTGGCGTTGCCTCCTACTGAACGGTAGTAGAGCCAGGAGATGACGAAGTCCCAGATAGAGGTATGCGGCGCTCCGAGGATTATGCACTTGGGAGCTGGTATGGCCTTGTCCATGCCTTTCCATCCCATTGCCCTCAGCATCCTCCCTGCGATTTTCTTTCCGATGAGTCTCATAGGCGGCTATACTATCTCCAGATTGACTTCGGAGCGCAGGTTGTGCTTTATGAAGGACTGCCTGTCCATGGTGTTCTTGCCCATGTAGAACTGAAGCAGCGGCGGTATGTTGTCGTCCGGATCAAGGCGTACCTGGTCCAGTCTGATGTTCTCGCCGATGAAGTCCTTGAACTCATCCGGGGATATCTCTCCGAGTCCTTTGAACCGGGTGATCTCGCCTCCCGCGCCTATCTCCTTTATCGCCGCGTCCTTTTCCTCCTCGCTGTAACAGTAGATGCTCTTTTTCTTGTTCCGGACTCTGAACAGCGGGGTCTGGAGTATGTAGACATGGCCTTGCCGTATCAGGTCCGGATAATACTTGAGGAAGAAGCTGACCATCAGCAGGCGGATGTGCATGCCGTCCACATCCGCATCGGTAGCGATGATGATGCGGTTGTAGCGGAGGTTGTCCATATCCTCGTCCACATTGAGAGCGGCTTTTAGCAGGAGCATCTCCTCGTTTTCCCTGACTTCCTTCTCGCTTTTCTGCACGCAGTTGAGCGGCTTTCCCTTGAGGCTGAATACAGCCTGGGTGTTTACATCGCGTATCTTGGTGATGGAACCGCTGGCCGAGTCTCCCTCTGTGATGAATATGGAGGATTGTTCCGCCAGAGCGCTCTTGTTGATATCGGTATAGTGTATGCGGCAGTCCCTGAGCTTTTTGTTGCACAGGCTGGCTTTCCTGACTTTCTCCTTGATGTTTTTCTGGAGTCCGGCGATGGCCTTCCGTTCCTTCTCTGAGGCCTGTATCTTCTTGAGCATTACGGATGCCGTCTCGGGATGCTTGTGCAGGTAGTTGTCCAGTTCCTCCTCTATGAAGTCACCGATGAACGAGCGAACTGACAGACCAGGCCGTACATCTTTGGAACTGAGCTTGGTCTTGGTCTGGTTGCCGAAGCCGGGCTCGTTGACCCGGATGCTTATGGCCCCGACTATGGACTGGCGTATGTCCGCCGGCTCGAATTCTTTCTTGAAATGCTCCTTTACGGTCTTGGCAACTGCCTCGCGGAAAGCCGCAAGATGGGTACCTCCCTGGGTGGTGTTCTGACCGTTGACAAAGGATGCGATATTCTCTCCGTTGCTCTCTCCGTGCGTTATGACGCACTCGATATCCTCTCCCTTCAGATGAATCGGCGGGTAAAGCGGTTCGGCCAGCATGGTCTCGTTGACCAGATCGAGCAGTCCGTTGGCCGAATGAAATACCTTGTCGTTGAGACGCAGGGTCAGCCCGGTGTTGAGGTAGGCGTAGTTGCGCACCATGGTCTCGATGAACTCCATGTTGTAGGAGTAGTTGTGGAATACCTCGTCATCTGCGATGAAGCTGACGAGGGTACCGTTCTTCTCGGTGCATTCGCCGCTCTCCTCTGTCTCGAGCAATCCTTTGGAGTAGGTGGCGCTGCGGAAGCTGCCGTTACGGTAGGATACGATATGGAAATACACAGATGTGGCATTGACAGCCTTGATACCTATGCCGTTGAGTCCTACGCTTTTCTTGAATACCCCGCTGTCGAACTTGCCGCCAGTCATCAGCTTGCTCGACACATCTATGACCTTTTCCAGGGGAATGCCTCTTCCGAAATCCCGGACAGTCACCCGGCGCCCGTCCACAGTTATGTCAATCTCCTTGCCGAAGCCGGAGGCATATTCGTCTATTGAGTTGTCTATCACCTCTTTGACCAGCACATACAGGCCGTCGTCAGGCATGGAGCCGTCTCCGGTACTGCCGATGTACATTCCGGGTCTTGTCCGGATATGGGTGTACCAGTCGAGGGTCGCTATCGCGCTGCTGTCATAATTCCTTAATTCTTCGCTCATTATATTAGAAAGGCCAAATTTGGACTCCTGCAAATTTATGAAGTTTTTCGGTAAGAATGGCTTCACGGGAGAAAAAAATGTTACTTTTGCCAAGTTGAATAGAGTACTAAACCTAATTGGAGGCGAATGATTAAAATTAAATTCTTCCCATTGTACCTATTGCTCCTGACGATGTCTGTTTCCTGCTCTGTCAGGGAGGAGGCACCTTTCGAAAAAGGTAAAGGCGGTGTATGTCTCGAGGTGCTTACGGACCTTACTGCTACTAAGGCCGAGGCGGCGGGACAGCTCAGTCCGGATGATTTCAAGATAGAGGTAATCAATCCTGAGGGCATCATCTTCAAGAGGTGGACTACCTATGCCGAATATCTGGAGCAGGAAAGTACGGTGTTCGTTATGAATGCCGGAGGTCCGTACACTCTGAGGGCCTCGTACGGTGATTCCACCGCAAGCGGTTTCGATGCATTCTTCTTTATCGGTGAACAGGAGTTCACGGTGGTTCAGCAACAGGTCACAGATGTAAGCGTGCTCTGCCGTATGGGCAATGTAAAAGTGGCTGTGGAGTACGGAGACAATATCCGCAGCCGTTATACGGACTATACCGCTGTGGTCAGTACATCCCGCGGATCGCTGACCTTCGGCAAGGACTGTGAGGAGGCAGGCTACCTGCCGTGCGGCAATATCTCGGTGTATGTCGGGATGACAGGCCCTGACGGGGATACGGCGGCTTTTACCAATTCGCAGAGCATAGTGGGAGAACCGGGGGACTTCATTACCCTGCATATAGACGCAGGTGAGCCCGCCGGTTCCGATGTATCCCTGTCTGTGTCGGTAGATCCGGCGACGGATGACCATAATGTCGACATAGTCCTGCCTTCTGACATGCTCCCGGCTGATGCCCCTGTGGTAGTGTCGGATGGTTTCGACCCTCAGACCAGGACGCTTTCCGGATTTGTCGAGGGCGTCAGCCCTGAGAGGGCATCCCTGACGCTCAATGTGCCTTCCGGGCTGACATCCTGCATTCTGGGCATTCAGTCCAAGACGCTCTCGGATGCAGGCTGGCCGTCGGAGACAGACTTGATGCAGGCGTCGTCATTCGTTACGGATTGCGGCTTGCTCTCAGCGCCTGTCGCAGCCGGTGAGACTTCCGCCACTCTTGATTTCCGCGGTCTCGCCGGCATGCTCGCATGGGCTGACGGAGCCATGTCGTTTACCCTCACACTTACGGACGGAGCCGGCAAGTCGGTCGTACAGACCTATCATATAAGGCCTACTCAGGCGGGAAAGGATATTTCGGATATCCCCGCTTATGATGTATGGGCAGCGAGAGTCTATGCGGACCTTATTACGGACGGTAATCCGGAGCTGCTTTACCCTGAGGTGAGGGCCGAGGGGTCTTTGGAGTGGGAGCGTCCTGCGTTCACCTCGTCTGTGTCGGGCAATGTCAACCGTGTGACGGTTACGGGACTTGAGCCTGCGACAGGATACGAGATCCGGGCCGGTTACAATTCCGCTGTCTCTGAGACGGTAAAGGAGTTCACCACAGAGGCGGCGCAGCAGGTAGGCAACGCCGGTTTCGAGGAATGGACTACTCAGACGCACCAGTTCACATACAATTTCTTCGGTTCCCATGAGCATAACATAGACTGGGACCTGCCCTGGACGGAAGACCAGTGGTGGGCGGTCAACAGCAAGAAGACCATGCCCTCTTCCACGAGCGTGGCGAGTGCCAACTGGAACTGGGTCCGTTTTCCCACTGTCGCTTATACGACTGACGCGCATAACGACGGCGGCAAGGCTGCGATGGTGTATTCGGTCAATGTCGGGGATTGGCTGACGGATGCGGCCTTGGTTGGGGACAAGGTGGCCGGAGAGCTGTTCATAGGCAAGGCTGACGACAGCGGCAATCATTCCTCTGACGGACATGCGTTCGGCAGCAGACCTTCGGTGCTGAGATTCCACTACAAGTATCTGCCCAAGGATTCGGAGACATTCGCTGTCCGGATAGAGATAAGGTCCGGCAACGAGGTCATCGCTTCCGCGGAGAGGACTGACGGCGGTGCTTCCTCATCATGGGTGCCCATGGATATTCCGCTCGAGTATGCCAATACGGGACTGAAGGCGACAGATGTGTATATCTCATTCAAGTCGACGACGGCAGGGACGCCTGGCATCAACGGAAATTACGGACTTGTCATCAGGGACGGCCAGACATTTACGGGTAATTTCGGAAGTGTCCTGTATATAGACGATATAGAGCTCATTTATGAATAAAACTGAATCTAAACCAATAAAAGTGTACAAGATGAGAAAAATTATTTTGGCATCCGCAGTGATGGCCGCGGTGTTTGTGACGGCCGGATGCAACAAGGAGAATATAGATGTTTATGGCGGCGGAACCGCCAGGCTGGAACTGTCTCTCTCTGCAGAAGGGGACTTTGTGGAGGTCAATGCCATGACCAAGTCCGAGGTTACAGCCGATGTCAACGAGTTTTCAATAGCGGTAATCGACATGGCCACGGACAGGACCGTCAGCTCGTGGGACCGTTTTGCGGATGTTCCCGAGTCGGTTTCCCTCGTGCCCGGCGAGTACAGGATCGAGGCCAAGTCTCCGGGGAACCTTCCGGTGGCATGGAATCAGCCCGTGTTTGAGGGCTCGCAGACAGTGACCGTATCTGCCGGCAGTACTGAGCAGGTGTCCATTGTCTGCACCATCGCCAATATGAAAGTGTCCGTGCGCTGTACGGATGCCTTCCTCGCAGAAGTGGAACCGGACTTCACTGTGACGGTTGCCTCCGGGGACGGTCCTCTGATTTTTACTCAGGACAGGATATCCGCAGGTGATGCGGGATACTTCGATGTCGCCCCTCTGACCATGGATCTCCATGCTGTGAGAAAATCTGGGGGAGTGGTCACGCATCACATGGAGATTGATGCTGTGGAGGCGAGGGACCATCATGTGTTCACCCTTGATGCCTCAGGTACCGGCTATGCCGATTTCTCAGCCGGTATCAGCATCGACTATACCTGCAATGAGAAGCAGGAGTATATCCTTATCGACGGTATGGAGGAGAAACCGGTGGATCCGGAAGATCCGGATACACCTTCCGCATCCATCACTCTCTCGGCGACAGCCGGCATGGAAGAGCCGGTGACCTACAGTAAGTCGGACCTGCCTTCCGAGTTCAACCTGACAGTCAATGCTCTCGCCGGTATAGAAAAATATGAGGTAAATGTCAATTCGGCCGGTCTCCGCGGCCTGCTTGATGTGATGCAGATGCCCTATTCTGTGGATCTCGCCAATATGAATGCAGATGAAGAGGGCTTCTGGGGATCTCTTTTCGGAATAACATCGGCCGATGTGAAGGGGCGGACAGAGGTAGTGTTCCAGATAGCGGCATTCCTTATGGCCATGCCCAACGAGACCAATGAGCTTGGGATAGTCATCACCGACAAGGACGGAGAGACGGCCTCGGGAACTCTTACAATCATCATGACGGAGTAACGGGAGGACGGATATATGAGAAATATACTTAGAATCGGTGTGTTCGCACTGATGGCCGCCATTGTGGCCATGTCATGCTCCCGTAAGGACGACCTCAGACCGGAGTCCGGTGGAGAGGGACTGCTCCGGCTCACTCTTTCCTATGATTTCGGAGTGACTGCGGTCAAGTCGGAAACGGCGGAGCCGGCATTCAGGATCACTGTGTCGGATATTGCTACTGGTGAGACCGTTGCGTCTGTGGATGATCATCATACTCTTGTGGACAACCCCATATCTCTTCCCGAAGGACGCTATGAGGTGAAGGCCGAGAACGGAGACGATGTGGAAGCTGCCTTCGACGCACCTTATTATAAAGGTCTCGACACGGTGGATGTTGTGGCCGGTGAGGAAGCATGGTCTGACATAGTCTGCACTCTGGCCAATGTGAAGGTCACGGTGTCTGTGTCTGACAATGTAAAGGCTAATTTCACAGAGTATTCAGTGACCGTTACGAACGGCAATGACGGAGGGTCGCTGCTTTATGGTGGGGAGACTCTGGCTTCAGAGGGCTATTTCCGCTGCACCGGCTCTCTCGAGTGGTCGGTAGAGCTGACAAACAATGACGGAGAACAGTTCACGCAGTCAGGGACTTTATCCGATGTAAGGCCGCGCGACTATTACAGCCTCAATTTCGATGTGGACAACGGAACTTCTGTCAGCGGCGGACTCAATCTGAAAGTAACTGTGGACGGTACTCTCAACGATAAGGAGCATGTGATCGACATCATCGACCTTCCCGTCCAGAATCTCGAAGTCAGGACGGGGACCGTGAATCCCTGGGCTAAGTTTGCTTATGTGAGCGCCGAATATACGACGGACGCCTTGCCCGATGGACTCGGTATTCAGTATCGCAAGGCTTCTGTGGCGGAGTGGACTGATTTCGACGGGGAAATAGCTTATGACGGAAAGAAGTTCTCGGCTAAGATTACAGGTCTCGAGCCTCAGACCTCATATGAGGTGAGGGCCGTGACTGCGGCGGATGTCCGGGACGACAACATAGTCTCCTTCAGCACTGAGGCCGCGGATCAGCTGCCCAATTTCAATTTCGACTCCTGGTACAAGGACGGTAAGAACTGGTATGCCAATGCCGACATGGGGGACAATTATTTCTGGGATTCCGGAAATAAGGGAGCCAACACCCTGAGCGAGGTGAATCCGACATCTCCGGAAGAGACATTTGTGGTCTCCGGCAAGGCTGTAAGGATGGAGTCCAAGTATGTGATACTGGCCTTTGCAGGAGGTAACATCTACTCCGGTTCGTTCGGCTCGGTGTCCGGTCTGGGAGCTTCGATTAACTTCGGACGCCCGTATACCTGCCGGCCGACAGCCCTGCACGGATGGTATTCGTATGCTCCGAAAGCAATAGACAAGGTGAAGGCTCCTTACGAGGACCTGAAAGGGACTATGGATGTCGGCAAGATATATGTCGCCCTGACGGACTGGAGCTCTCCCTTCAATGTGAATACCAACACCGGGACATTCTTCGTTCCTGACGAGGATCCTGCAGTGATTGCCTATGGGGAGCTGGAGATTCCCGATAATTCCAACGGGGAATACAAGGAGTTCACCATCAATCTTGAGTACCGTGACCTGGAGCGCATCCCTACCCATGTGCTGGTAGTGGTGACCGCCAGCAAGTACGCCGATTATTTCACCGGCGGAGTGGGCAGTACGATGTATATAGACGAATTTGAGTTCATGTTTGAATGATAAGGAAAACAACCATTTCACTTGCTGGAGCATGTATGCTCTTCATGCTTCTAACGGCTTCTGCGCCACGGCTTGACGCGGCGCAGAAGTTCGACAGGGGGATGGACCACCGGGAGGCGCCGGTGTTCATGCCCAAGGGCTATCTGATGTTCGGAGGTACGGTATCCTACAGAGACTTTAACTTTTACGACTATACATTCCTTATTCTCAATGATATAAATGTGGATGCATATACGCTTTCGGTCGCACCGAACATTTACTACTCATTTGCGAAGAATATGGCCGTGGGAGTCAAGTTCTCCTACAAGCGTACTTTGGCGAGTATAGGAGAGACCAATCTGTCGCTGTCGGACGATCTTTCGTTCGGAATATCGGATTTCTATGCCCTGCAGCATACTTATTACGGATCTCTTTCATACAGGTATTATATTCCCATAGGCAAGAGCAAGGTGTTCGGTATATTCAGCGATATCTCCCTTAATTTCGGGGCCGGTCAGGGCAAGTCCCTCAACGGCAGAGGAGACAATCTGACAGGAGTGTACCAGAATATCCTGGACATAGGCATCGATGTGATTCCCGGCATCGCTGTATTCGTTACGAACGAGATGTGCGTGGAGGCCTCGGTCGGCATTCTCGGTATGGAATGGAAACGCATCACCCAGACCACCAACCAGGTCTACGAGGGGCGTTACGAGACATCCAAGGCCAACTTCAAGCTCAATCTCCTGTCCATCAACATAGGTGTCAATTTCGTGCTGCCGGTACTCAAGGACAAGACGGCGGTACCTAAAAAATAACGGGTCATGCTGCGTCACAAGATTACAATATCCATAGTAGCGGCTGTCCTGCTTTTTGCGGCTGCCGGCTGCATCAAGAACGATATCCCTTATCCCAAGAAGCTCGGGGCGATTACCGCGTTCGAGGTCCAGGGGCAGCTGTCGCCGGCTGTCATAGACTCTACTGCGCTGACGGTCACGGTGGATGTGGCGGATACCGTAGACCTGAACCGTGTGCGTCTGCTCCGGTTCGAGACCACATCGAACACGACAGTGACTCCGGCTCCGGATACGGCTGTCATAGACCTGTCAGCTCCGGCGGTGTATGTGCTCGACACATGGCCCGGGCAGTCTTACAGGTGGACGGTCTCGGCAACTCAGACGATAGACAGGTATATCCGTGTGCACAACCAGATCGGTGAGGCGTCCATCAATGCCGGTGAGTGCGAGGCGGTGGTATATGTCACGCTCGACACTCCGCTGGATTCGATTGAGATTACGGATATGAAGCTCGGTCCGTCCGGTTCGGAGATATATCCGGATCCGGCGTCGGTTCATGATTTCACCGTGCCCCGGACATTCTCGGTCTCGTTCAGGGATGAGGTGGAGGAATGGACGGTTGCGGTAGTGCCGCGTGAAGTCACGCTCACTACCGGCGAGGCGGATGCGTGGGCGTGCTCGGCATATCTCTCCGGGATGGTGCCGGAGGGTTCGGAGTCTCCGGGATTCATGTACCGCAGAAGCCAGGATACGGAATGGCTTCCGGTCACCGGTGTCGAGGTGAGCGGTACCGGTGTGACGGCTCTGCTTTCCGGACTGGAACCGGCAGCAGACTATGTCTATAAGATATATTCGGGTGACATGGAGGGCAATGAGGTGTCTTTTACGACGGAGGCGGCCTTGCAGATGCCCAATATGGGATTCGACGAATGGACGAGCGTGGATGAGTGCTGGTATCCCAATCCGGATATGGAGTCCGGTTACTGGTGGGATTCCGGCAATCCGGGCGCCAATGTAGTGGCGGCCCTCTTAGGCTCTGTCAATCCCACATCTCCCGAGGAGTCGTTCGTGGCCGTGTCCGGTGAGGGAAAGAAGGCGGCCATGATGGAGACGGTGATGGTTTTCGGTATCAAGATGGCGGGCGGAAATGTGTTCTCCGGTCAGTTTCTCGATGTTACGGGCATGAACGCGCGTGTGCAGTTCGGACGCCCGTTCACTACCCGGCCGCTGACTCTCAACGGATATTACAGCTACGCCCCGGTGGCTATCGACCGGACCGATGCCGCTCACGGGCACATGCGCGGCCGTATTGACCGCTGTCATATCTTCGTGTATGTGACGGACTGGGAAGCGCCCTATGTGGTGGATACCGGGGCCGGTATCTATCTCGATGTCGACGACCCGCATGTAATCGGTTACGGAGAGCTGATAGACAGTACGGGAACGGACGGGGAGTACAGGGAGTTCTCCATCGATATCAAGTACCGCAGCCACCGTAAACCGACCTATTGTGCCGTGGTGGCCGTAGCCAGCCAGTACGCTGATTATTTTACCGGAGGCGTAGGAAGCAGGATGTATGTGGATGAGTTCTCCTTCGGCTATACAGGAGATATTATATGGGAGGAGGAACGATAACCTTCCCCGAGGCGATCCGTTTCGGCCGTTCCGCTGCATTCAGTATCATGATCAAGCCGGTGGGTCCGCGCTGCAATCTGCGCTGCCGGTATTGTTATTATTTAGGGAAGAGTACGGGCTGCGTTCCTCAGGTGATGGATATGTCGCTTTTGGAACATTGTATCAGGGATTATTGCCTCTCGTGCACATTGCCTGAGCTCACAGTGGAGTGGCACGGCGGAGAGCCTCTGCTGGCCGGTTTGGATTTTTTCAGGACGGCCGTGGCGCTTGAGAGGAAATATGCCGGCGGCAGGACTGTACACAACACTCTTCAGACCAACGGAACCTTGCTTACCCAGGAGTGGGCTTTATGGTTGAGAGACAATGATTTTCTTGTAGGGCTTTCCATAGACGGCCCGCAGGATATCCACGACCGGTGGCGAAAGCGTCCTGACGGGACTTCCTCATTCGTGGATATGATGCGCGGAATGGAAGCACTTCTGTGTGCCGGTGTGCAGTTCAACACTCTTACTACCGTCAATGCCGCTTCTGAGGGCAGGGGAGAGGAGGTGTATCGCTTCCTGAAGTCAGCCGGCAGCCGATATATGCAGTTCATGCCTGTTTATGAGCATCTTCCTGATGGCTCTGTGGCTCCGTACTCGGTGAGTCCGGAGGCTTATGGACGCTTTATGTGCGATCTCTACGACTGCTGGTCCGGCAATGGCGATGCAGGTGAGTATTATGTGCTGACTTTCGATGCCGCTCTGGCCTGCCGTTACGGTATAAGGCCTGGCATCTGTGTGTTCTGTGAAAGCTGCGGCGGCAATCTTACGGTGGAGGCTGACGGAAGCATCTACCCGTGCGATCATTATGTCGCTCCGGAACGCTGTCTCGGCAATATCCGCACCATGTCTTTGGGGAAAGCGGCAGTGTCCGCTGCGCAGCTGCGTTTCGGCACGGCCAAGCGTGAGGCGCTGGCAGAAAAATGCCTCCGCTGCCGATGGCGTTTCGCCTGCAACGGAGGCTGTCCGAGACACAGGGATGCGTCGGGCCTCAATGCTCTCTGTGCCGGGTACTCGATGTTCTACCGGCATATCGTTCCCTTATTGTATGGGACCGTCGAATGACAGGGTTATGAGGGCTGCGGGTATCTCTATTGTAAAGTATATCCGGCCTTCTTCAGCAAAGTCTCCGGTGAGCGTGGCCGATGTGCCCTCTTGATAGATAATGGGAAGGACAACACTTGTCTCTCCGGAAAATGTCGTGATGCCGTTCTCGTCAGCCGTCAGGCTGCATTCGACAGAGATGTCTCCGATGGCTCCGAATGAGCCATTTTTGAACGGGCCGCATTCCACATCCGGTATAAATATGCTGATGGCATCACCGCCGCTTTCAGTTACAGTGACTTCATAGATGACATCCTGGTCGGTGACATCCCCGTTCTGAATTGCGGTCATGCTGCAGGAGTATGTCCCGGTATATTCGTCAACAGGGAATGTGGGGT
>DXAT01000067.1 GCA_019116965.1 Candidatus Coprenecus pullistercoris | reverse complement strand
GCAGCGCGGTTCATCGAGGTACTCTACCGGCAGTACGGCCTGGAACCCCTCTTCGGAGGCAGCTTCTACCAGCCGTTCATCGCCGACAGCCTGAGCGGCACCTGCGGACGCAATGTTGTCGGGATAGTACGCAGCGCCGTACCTTCGGATGAATACGTGCTCATATCGGCCCACTACGACCACCTCGGCATCCTCAACGGCAACGTCTACAACGGCGCCGATGACAACGCATCCGGAGTGACCGTCCTGCTCAACCTCGCCGACATGCTGGGCACCATGAAGAAGACCAGAACAGGCCCGGACAAGAACATCATCTTCGCCGCCCTCGATGCCAAGGAGCTTAACATGGCCGGTTCCAAGGCCCTTGTCGACAAATTGGTCCGCAAAGAACCGGGGGAAACCGGCAGACATCCGTCATCGAAAACAGCACCGGACAGCACGAAGAGCGCCACCAGCAATCCGGCCTTTCAGGGCATACCCCGCAACAGTATCATCTGCGCCATAAACATCGACCAGATAGGCACAGTCATAGAACCAGTACACGAGACCGACACCAGTTTCGTGATAGTCCTCGGCGAGCAGACCCTGCGCAGGCAGGACCGGGGCCTCATCGACATGTGCAACCGCTACTATCATCTCGGCCTCGACATCGACTACACCTTCTACGGCAGCGAGAACTTCACCAGGCTGTTCTACCAGCTCTCCGACCAGATCGTCTTTCACGAGGCCGGCATCCCTGCCCTGGTCTTCACCTCCGGCTTCCACCGCCACACCTACAAGACCACCGACGACCCGGACATCATCTCCTACCCCATCATGAAAAAACGCACCCTCCTCATCTTCTACCTCACCATGATGCTGTAATCTGCACCGATATTCCGAATAATATCGTTAAATTTGCACTACAGATCAGAACGAATGAATATCACACTTGAAGATATAAAAAAACTTGTATCAGCCGATGAGTCAAGGACTCTGGAGCTGAAGAAAAGTACCGGTGAGTTGAAGGACGGCATGCATTCAGCGTGTGCGTTCCTCAATACTGAGGGCGGTTGGCTTATTTTCGGTGTCACTCCGTCATCGCTGAAAATAATCGGACAGGAAGTAACTGATAAGACCAAAAGGGAGATAGCTCAGGCATTAGCTGGATTAGAGCCTGCCGTAGACATAAAGGTAGTTTATGTAGATGTGCCCGAAAACCCCGGCAACAAAGTTATCGCCATGCATTTTGACGGATGGGTCTGGGGGGAGCACCCACATACATTCCACGGCTGCCCCTATTACAAAGTGGAGAGCACGACGAAAGTCATGCCGCAATATATGTACGATGAACGCATTCGCGCTCATAAGCCTCAGGTATACGCATGGGAAAGACTGGCTGCCGACAGTGTGACTTTAGCTGACCTCAACGAGAACCTGATCCGCAATAGCATCCGCCGCGGTATTGAAGGAGGGCGCATTCCTGAGTCCGCATTGTATGAACCTGTCGGTGATATTCTTTCCAAATGGAATTTACTTAAGAACGGAATACCCACCAATGGAGCAGTCCTGCTCTTTTCCAACAACATTGAGGAATATCCTCAGTTCACATTGAGAATGGCGCGGTTTGTCGGAACAAATAAAAACATGTTCCGCGACAATCATCGCATTGAAGGCAATTTTTTCGAGTTGCTGGAAGCCGGAATTGCATTTTGCTTCAAGCATCTGTCTCTCAGCGGCAGAATCACCGACCATAGTCTGGAACGGGAGGAGCAGCTCGAAATACCCTATCTTGCATTAAGAGAAGCACTGATCAATGCCCTTTGCCACCGCCATTGGGAAAACTACAATCTTACTATCAGTCTTGCCATCTATGACGACCGTATAGAAATAGCAAGTCCTGGTATGTTTCCGCCACAGATAACACCTGAGAACATCAGGGAGCCACACGAATCGTTTCCACACAATCTGAAAGTGGCTGAAGCCCTTTACCGAATGACTTATCTGGAAAATTGGGGAAGCGGTGCAAGACGCATCATCGATGCCTGCCGGTCACAAGGGATAGAAGATCCTGTATGGTGTTCTGAGGACGGCTTTGTAACTATCACTTTCAAAAGACCCACCTCAAGCACCCCCCAAGCACCCCCTAAGCACCACCCAAGTACCCCCCAAGTAGAATCACTTCTTCTGAAGATGGGCACTTCCTATATGACCACGAAAGAAATGGCGGAGGTCTGCAATATTAAAGACCTGAAATATTTTCGTGAAAGTTATATCGCACCTGCGCTGGAAAGCGGTATGATTGAACGGCTTTACCCGGATCGCCCAAAGCATCCGAAACAGCAGTACCGACTGACAGCTGCCGCTGAAGAATGGGTAACACTACACACTAAATGACCATGCAGTTCAAGATAAAGTCACCATACAGGCCGACGGGAGACCAGCCGGAAGCCATCAAGGAAATCTGCGAGGCGGTCAATGCCGGAGCGGATGCCGTGACCCTGCTCGGAGTCACCGGCTCGGGCAAGACTTTCACGATGGCCAACGTGATCGAGCGGCTGCAGCGGCCGGCCCTGATACTTAGTCACAACAAGACCCTGGCCGCCCAGCTCTACGGTGAGTTCAAGTCATTCTTCCCGGACAATGCCGTGGAGTATTTCGTCTCCTACTACGACTACTACCAGCCCGAGGCCTACCTGCCCGTGACCGACACCTACATCGAGAAAGACCTGAGTATCAACGACGAGATAGAGAAACTGCGCCTCTCCGCCTCCTCCGCCCTACTCTCGGGCCGCCGCGACGTGATAGTGATATCCTCCGTCTCATGCCTCTACGGCATCGGCAATCCGCAGGACTTCCACGACAACACCATCATACTCCGCAACGGAATGCGCATCAGCCGCAACAAGCTCCTGTACCGCCTTGTGGACGCCCTTTACAACCGTAACGATGTGGACTTCAAGCGGGGGACTTTCCGGGTCAAAGGCGATACGATAGACATCTACTTAGCTTACGCCGACACCGGCTGCCGCATAGTATTCTTCGGAGACACCATCGAGGAGCTGGAGCTGATAGACCCGCTTACGGGCATGACCATCGAAAGCCCCGAGGAGGTCATCATCTACCCGGCCAATATCTTCGTCACCACCAAGGAGCGCACCGCCCAGGCCATCAGGATGATACAGGACGACATGATGCAGCAGTGCGAATATTTCAGCTCCATAGGAAAGCAGCATGAGGCCAACCGCCTCAAGAAGAG
>DXAT01000066.1 GCA_019116965.1 Candidatus Coprenecus pullistercoris | reverse complement strand
AATTAATGTAAATACTGACATTATTTAGTTAAAATTCTTTATACCGATTTTTCTTTGTTGCTTAATTTATATAAGGGTTATCATCGTACCAGTCACCCCCCCAACCCTACAAATTCTCCCAGTACCATTTGACGGCTTCCCTGAGTCCCTGCCTCATGCTGAACTTGGGGTCGTAGCCGAGGAGCCTGCGGGCCTTGTCGACATTGGCGAGAGAGTGGGGAATGTCACCGGCACGGTTGGGGCCGTGAACGGGCTCCACCTTAGCGATTTCAGGGTCAAACTCGCTCAGGTACTCTTTCAGATAAGTTACGAGCTGGTTAAGGGTGGTGCGCTCGCCGTATGCGGTGTTGTAGATCTGGTTGACGGCATCCGGATTCGTGGTCGTAAGTGCCAGCATGTTCATCTGTATCACATTGTCGATGTATGTGAAGTCACGGCTGTATTCCCCGTCTCCGTTGATGGTGGGGGCCTCATGGTTCATGAACTTCTTTACGAAAAGAGGGATGACCGCAGCGTATGCGCCGTTGGGGTCCTGACGGCGGCCGAAGACATTGAAGTATCTCAGACCGATGTATTCCGTACCGTAGGTGCGGGCGAACACATCAGCATAGAGCTCATCCACATACTTTGTGATGGCATAGGGTGAGAGGGGTTTCCCGATAACATCCTCGACCTTTGGCAAAGTCTTGCTGTCACCGTAAGTGGAACTGCTGGCAGCAAAAACAAAACGCTTGACTCCGGCGTCTTTGGCAGCGACTATCATGTTGAGAAAGCCGCCTATGTTCACAGCGTTTGTGGTTATTGGATCCTTGATGGAGCGAGGAACGGAGCCGAGGGCCGCCTCGTGGAGCACGTACTCCATGCCGTCCACAGACTTCCTGCAGTCCTCAAGATTACGGATATCTCCCACTATGAGTTTGAAACGCTCTGGATATTTTTCAAACAGCGGCAGGATGTTCTCTATATGTCCTGTCGCGAAGTTGTCGAGACAGCGGACATTATGCCCGGTCTCCAGGAGATGCTCACACAGGTTAGAGCCGATGAATCCGGCCCCTCCGGTTACCAAGATGTTCATTGTAATGATTTTTATTGTTTAGAGACATCACATACAGCCAAACAACAGTAACGGTTACCACCGTGGCACCGGGCAGTCTGATGTTAGGTTGTATATAGTAAAGTGTTAGTCGTAATCCGGCAAATAATCTCCTCACATCCCCCTCACACGCATTCCCACCGGTTTCAGCCTCTGCCAGCACTTGTATGAATTCATTGTATGTATAAACACACGGCATAGTATCTGTATGCAGGATTCCTGCACACTGTCTTCTTTTTCCCGATATTTATACTTCATGAATATTGTTTTCTGCAGAGGTAAGTCATTCGGGACGGAAGAAAAAACCACTTCCGTAAAAATCCGCGGGTCAGGCGGTCTGCCGCGCGGCGGCGTGCTGCTCCTGCTCTACCTGGCGGTCGAGTTCCTCGTAGGGGGAGTTGCGGGACTTGAACTCGGGGACGGTGCGCTTCATCAGCAGGACGGCGGCCGGGATGTCCACCTCCTGCGCCAGGTCCTTCAGGCGGTCGGCGACCTCACGGGCGGAGGAGTAGTCGTACTCACGCACCTTCGCGATGAGTATGCGCTCGTGGGAAGTGGGTATGGTGTTCTCCTTATTGGAGAGCACTTCCTCGTAAAGTTTCTCGCCGGGACGGAGTCCGGTATACTCTATCTTGATATCCTTGTCAGGCGTCATGCCGGCCAGCTCTATCATCCTGCGGGCAAGAGTGTCTATCTTGACGGACTTGCCCATGTCGAATACGAATATCTGGTTGCCGGTGCTCATCGTTGCGGCCTCCATCACCAAGCGGCAGGCCTCGGGGATGGTCATGAAGAACCTTGTGATATCCGGATGGGTCACGGTCACAGGGCCGCCCTTGGATATCTGCTCACGGAAGCGTGGTATCACTGAACCGTTGGAGCCGAGCACATTGCCGAAACGCGTGGTGACAAAACGCGTCCTGCCCTTCACCTCTCCGCGCTCGATGGCCAGACCGAGCGACTGCACATATATCTCGGCCAGACGCTTGGTGCAGCCCATGATATTGGTCGGATTGACCGCCTTGTCGGTGGATATCATCACCATCTTCTCCACATCGTACTTGATGCACATATCCGCCACATACCTTGAGCCTATGACATTGGTATAGATGGCCTCGCAGGGGTTCTCCTCCATCAGGGGCACATGCTTGTAGGCCGCAGCATGGAACACCACCTGCGGATGATGGCTTCTGAACGCGAAATCGAGTCTCTGTGGCAAACGCACATCACCTATTATAGGTACGAACTTCAGCTCAGGGAACCTCTCCTCCAGCTCGAGACGGAGAG
Source organism: Candidatus Coprenecus pullistercoris (assembly GCA_019116965.1). Classification (GTDB taxonomy): domain Bacteria; phylum Bacteroidota; class Bacteroidia; order Bacteroidales; family UBA932; genus Coprenecus; species Coprenecus pullistercoris. The sequence goes on along the minus strand of DXAT01000066.1, from coordinate 21,488 downwards.
TATGCATCGGAGTCTCCGAATTGTCATACAGCACCAGCTTGGCGATACCGAATGTAGCTAACTGACGGCACAGCTCGCTGCCTATGGAGCCGGCCGCTCCGGTGACCATGACGGTTTTACCCTTGAAATCCGCCATGATCTCGTCCATCGAGATCCGTATCTCCTCGCGCCCGAGCAGGTCCTCTATCTTGATCTTGCGGACGGGACTGTTCATCACCTTGCCGTCCACCACCTCGTCTATCTCAGGCGATATGAGGACGCGCACCTTGTTGCCCACACAGTACTTGACAAGGCGTGCCTGCTCGCTTCTGGCATCGGAATTACGCGCGAAGAGGACAGCCTCCATACCGGCATTCTCCCTCAGATACACGACGCTCTTCTCATCCTTGAAATAGAACACCCTCAGTCCGGCCACCACATGCTTTTCCGGTACGGACCCGAATGTAAGGAAGCCCACCACCCTGTAATGCGGTGAATTCTGGAGCCTGGTGACCAGCGCCACGGACTTGTCGTCGATACCGTAGATGAGAACTCTCTTGCGCGGCTTGTAACTGAGACTGCGGCGTTTCAGTGCATCGTATGTATACAGCATGACCACTCTTACGGCAAGCAGCGCGCAGATGGTACCCAGGACATCGAAGATGACGACGGCCTGTACTCTTGTACTGTGTATGTCCACCGTAGGAAGGACATATACGAGCATCAGAAGCAATATGCCTTTCAATATAACGGCCAGTCCCAGCATGCCTATCTCTCGCAGGGACGAATGGCGTATGATGAGCTTGTGAGTCCTGAACAGCATGAACGACACCACCGAGAATACGAATGAGCCGCACAGCCACCACAGCTGAGTGGCGCTGCTGAGGACATCTGACGCGAACAGTATGCCGGAGATGAGGAGTATGAGCGCCGATGCCGTCACGGACACCACAGTGTCCAGCAGCAGGACCGCCCACGAGTTGAGGAACCGGTCAAGGTGAAATTTTTCAATCAGTCTATGCATAGTCAGATAGTAGTTAGAAAGTCATAATCGGAAACCGCCTTGAACATCTTGCGCGCAAGGCATCTGTCTTCGGCAATACGGAGCAGCTGCCCGGTTCTGTGCAGGTCGCTGCCTGCTATATCATAATACCCCTTGCGCAGCAGCGCGAAAGCTTTCTTCTGCACCTCCGGGCCGTACATGCCGGTAAGTGACGGGATGTTGAGCTGCATCCTGACACCGCTGCCGATCAGGGCCGAATAGTCCTCCATATCCATGTACATATAGCGCTCGGGATGAGCCAGCACAGGAAAATATCCGGCTGACTGTATGGCCTTGAGCATGCTCACCAAATTGGCAGGCGGATTGAAATAGGATGTCTCGACCAGTAGGTGGTTGCCGCTGCTGCCGAGTGGGAGCAGGTCCCTGTCCCACAGACGGCTCTCGAAAAGAGAGTCGAGCATATACTCCGCCGCAAGGTGGAGTGTCAGCGCCCCCCTGCCCTGCCAAACGGTATTGAGTTCCTCGAAACGGTCCTGCAGGGCTGCGGTGGTATTGGGCACATCCTCCATGACATGCGGTGTCAGCCACACTTCCCTCACACCATGAGCGGCATACTGCTCCAAAGCACTTATAGAGTCGTCCATACTCCTGAAACCGTCATCCACCCCAGGCAGGATATGGCAGTGCCAGTCGGTAAGACCATGGAAAAGTCCTGCCTCAAGTATTGTACGGCGTTTGAAGAAAATGGACATGGAGTGTGTTAGGACTGGTGATAGTATCCGTAACCGTAATTGTAGCCGTACTGATAGCCGTATCTGTAACCGTAGCGGCCGCCCTTGGATACGGTTCCGTTGAGCACCATGCACATTCCGGGATAACGGTTCTCACGGAAGTCGTCCTCCAGTTCGCCCAACATGCTTCTCTCGAGCAGACCGGCTCTCACTATGAATACGGTCCTGTCCACTATCTTGCTTAATATCTGGGTATCAGCCACTATATTGACAGGAGGACAGTCTATGATGATGTACTCGTAGCTGTCGCGCAATGAGCCGATAAGTTCCTTCAGGCGGCCTCCAAGGAGCAACTCTGTAGGGTTGGGAGGGATAGTGCCCACCGGAAGTATGCTCAGCCTGCTGTTTATGCCGGACTTTACAATGACGCTGCGTACATCCTCCACGCGCCCGCTCAGCCAGTCACTCAGACCAGTACTCGGCGAGCCTATAATCTTGCTGGCCGAACCGTGCCTCATATCTCCGTCTATAACCAGCACCCTTTCGCCGCGTATTGCCAACGACACAGCCATATTGGCAGAGATGAATGTCTTGCCGCTGCCGGGATTGAACGATGTGGTCATCAGTACATGTGCTCCGGCACCCGTCGAGGGACCGGACATGAACTCCAGATTGGTACGGACCACCCTGAATGCCTCGTTGATGACATCGCGGCTGCCTTCACGCACCACTATGCTGATCTCGGAGGATGCGGATTTGCGTTTTTTGGTCATGTCTGGAAGACGGAGCAGTATGCTTCTGCTTTTCTTGTCATACAGCGGAATCTCTCCGATATACGGCACTGAAAGGTTCTCTAAATCCTTCTTGCCGCGCAGTTTGGTGTTCCCGGTCTCGATAACGAAAAATATTCCCATCGGAATCACCAGACCCAGGACCACCGCGACAAGCATTATCTGCATCTTGGCCGGTGAGGTGGGAGCCATACTGCCGGTAGGTGGCGTTATGATTCTGGTATTGTATGCTGTAAATGCCTGAGACAGCTCATTTTCCTCCCTCTTCTGCAGCAGGAAAAGATAAAGGGCCTCCTTGACTTTCTGCTGACGCTCCACGGACAGCAGGTACTTGGCCTGGTCAGGAGTGGCGGCTATCTTGTCCGTAGCCTGGGCCTCCTGAGCACGCAGGGACTTGAGCTGCGTCTGCAGCAGCACGGTATAGTTTCCAAGGGATGTGAGAATAGCCGCACGCAAGCTCTCCAGCGACTCATTGATCGGCTCCAGAAGAGGATTGGACTCACTGCTGTTGGCGACCATGTTGTTGCGCGACAGGACCATGGTGTTGTACTCGGCGATCTGGTTCTCGATACCCGAGCTCTCTATGCCGGTACCGGCCGGAAGGAGCTGATACTTGTTCTCCTCCTTTTTCAGATAATCGGTTATGTAGCCGGCCATGAAAATCCGGTTGTTCAGATCGACAAGCTGTATCTCCGTCTCTCCGCTACGCTGGATATACATGTCGGAGGCCGCCTGCAGGTCAGGAATCAGGTTCTTGCTCTTATATGATGATATATCCTCCTCAACGACACCGAGTTCCTGTTCGATGACCTTAAGACGCTCGTCTATGAACGCGGAGGTACTGACCGCTATCTGGTTCTTGGCCTCCACCCAGCTCTCGTTGTAGGCCGAGATAAGGGTGCTGAGCACATCGTTGGCCCTCTGCACCGACACATCCTCCATGGACAGGCTCACGACAGTGGCCTCTTTCTGCAGCAGATGCACATCGAGTCTCGACGAATACGAGGTGACAGCGCTGTACACCGAACTCTTGGACACATATATGGGGCCCTGCGTACATGAGCTGTAGAAAGCGGTGGGACTTATGACCACTTCTCCCACCGGAGTAATCAGGGTATCCCCTATCCTGCCGCTTATCCTCTCCTTATACTTCACCTTGTCTCCATTTATGACATTGGAGAAATCATACATCCAGAATGCCCCGGTTGAGTCTATGTCTATGGTGAACTTGGGCGAGGTGCTTCCGGAAGTCTCATTGATGACGGCCGTGACAGGAAGGGTCGTACCGTATAGGGTCTCATCGTGGAAACGGCCCTCCGCCGTATAGTTCATATACAGATGGAGACGGTTCACCACATTCTGCATAAGAGCGGGGGAACTGATGGCGATGATCTCGTTATTGACATTGGAATTGCTCTGGAAGAGGCCCATATCCGCAAAATTAAGATCCGAGGATATGGTGCCGCCCTTGTCGTTATCCTCTATAAGCAGGGTAGCCGTACGGGTATAGACAGACGGTGTCCTGAGCAGATAGAGCACGGCCACACCTATACATATTATCAAGGACAGCACAAACCAGCGCCATTTGGACAAGTACAGGAAAAGCAGGTCCTTTATATTGAGAGAATCCTCCTGACGCTGCGCGGAGTTCTTCGTATTGTTGTCACTCATAAGGGTCGGATATTTTTAAAATGTTGCATTAAGGCTAATTGAATATGAGTACTCCCAAAGATACCAGCAGCGACGCCACTGATACCCAGAACGATGACGACAGGAAGCTGTTGCCGTTGACAGTAGCCTGGTTGGCCCTCATCTTGTTCGGCTCCACATAGATGACATCGTTCTGGCGGAGATAGTACACGGGAGATGTCAGCACATCTTCAGCGGAGGTGAGGTTGACCTCGTAGATTCTCTGCAGGCCGTCTTCCTCACGCATGACGGTCACATGCTCCCTGAGACCGTAGATGGTAAGGTCACCGGCCATACTGAGGGCATCGAAGATGGTAAGTCTGTCCCGGTCGATGCTGTAGCGTCCGGGCTTGTTGACCTCACCGAGCACCGACACATTCAGATTCATGTACTCGACAGTCACTACGGGATCCTTGATAAGACTGTTTGACACGAGCAGATCCTTTATATGTTCCGCAGCCTGCTCCCTGGTCAATCCGCCTATGCGGACCTTGCCGAGCACAGGGAAATCGATGTCTCCGTTGGCGTCCACTGTATATCCCACAAGGGAGTTGTTGTTTGACAGCGTGGCATTGTCATTGCCGATATAGCGCTGTACGACCGGCAGGTTGAATGTCATCATCAGCTGCGGGTCGCGGCTGTTGACCAGGATGGCCACCTTGTCCTCCGGAGCAAAGGTTATGGTCACCGGCTCGGGCATTATGGCCAGCAGACTGTCGGACTGTATATCCTGGAAATAGGGAACCTGCTTAGCCACGCTGCAGGAAGCGAGCATCACCACACCCGCTACGGCGGCAGTCAACGCCGCAAACATACTTTTCTTGTGTATCATGATATGGGTTATATTCTTATCGGCAAAAATAATAAATTATGCGTCCAGAACCTCAAGCAGGTCAGGTGTCACCTCTGCCATCGCCACTCCGATTATGTCCTTGAGCATGATTACCACCCTTTTCCTCCTGGCACCTCTTATCTTAATGAATGTGCCTTCCATTCCGTTGAACGGGCCGCCGAGTATCCGGACCTTCGTACCCTTCCGGAGATCCAGTTCGTCCGGACGCAGATAGATCAGATGCTCGTTGCAGGTACTGGACACGGCTATGAACTGCTCCATGTCCTTGTCCGGAACGGTCAGAGGGACATTCTTGCCGTCCACAGGACGGGTAAGCCACTGAAGCCAGACAAGATTCTGCTTCACTGCCTGAAGATCAGCCTTGGACGCACGGACAAATATCAGGTTGTGTATTGCCGGAAGAAACTCTCTGGACATGGTTCCGTCGCGTTTCCTGACGGCCTGCCACCGCATCGGGATGAAATTCTCTATCCCGAGCTTGTCCAGCACGGCTTTCGCCTTCAACTCTCTTCTGTACGGTGCGCTCATAGCCCACCAGCAGAAAGCGGCAGACATACCTTTGGATATCCGTATTCAATAAAAAAGGAGGGAAAATGGTGATACGAGGTTGCTGAATATTATCCTGGCTCCTCGAATCTCAGATAATAGATTGAAATTCAAGTTCTTGCTTAGGTTTTTCTCTACATTTGCCTTCCATCACCTTGCAAAAATAACAACTATTTCCTTTGTTCCTGCAATTTTTTACAATTATTGACTGCTTCCATCCGGAACCGTCACAATCCTTATTATATTTGCAGGGTATTGTATGTTTTATTTTATCATTCTATGAAAGGAATTGTACTCGCCGGAGGCTCCGGCACCAGACTATACCCCATCACAAAAGGAGTCAGCAAGCAGCTTCTGCCCATATACGACAAGCCCATGGTCTACTACCCCATATCGGTCTTGATGCTTGCCGGTATCAGGGAGATACTCATCATCTCCACTCCTGCCGACCTGCCTGCATTCAGGCGCCTGCTCGGAGACGGATCCGACTTCGGCGTACGCTTTGAGTACGCAGAGCAGCCATCCCCCGACGGACTCGCCCAGGCATTTATTATAGGTAAGGAGTTTATCGGCGATGACTCAGTATGTCTGATACTCGGGGACAACATATTTCACGGCAGCGGCCTCACATCCATGCTGACCGATGCCGTTCGTGGAGCAGAGCGGGACGGGACGGCCACCGTCTTCGGATACTGGGTAGCGGATCCGGAAAGATACGGTGTCGCGGAGATCGACTCCTCCGGCAAAGTACTCAGCATAGAGGAGAAGCCTGCTCGTCCCAAGTCCAACTATGCGGTGACAGGCCTGTACTTTTACCCCAACAGCGTGGTCGGCATAGCTTCTTACATCAGGCCGTCGGCCCGCGGCGAACTGGAAATCACCTCTGTCAATCAGGAATACCTCAGCCGGGGACAACTCAGGCTGAAGACCCTCGGCCGCGGATTCGCCTGGCTCGACACCGGTACGCACGACTCCCTGGCCGAGGCGTCCACTTTCATAGAAGTGATCGAGAAACGGCAGGGTCTCAAGGTAGCATGCCTTGAAGGCATAGCCTACCGCAAGGGCTGGATAGATGAGGACAGGATGCGCGCACTCGCCGCCCCCATGCTCAAGAATCAGTACGGACAGTACCTTCTCCGCGTCATCGACGAGCTACGCCGGCAGTGACACATATTATGACATTTTGATGAATATCGCAAAAAGAGTTAAAAAAAGCTTATAATATCGGCGAAAATGTCTACTTTTGCAAGACAGTTCGAAAATCTTTTATTATGAAAAAGTTTTACATTGCAGCGGCACTTGTAGCCGCACTGTTCCTCTCCTCTTCCGCTCTGACAGCCGCGGACGGAAAGGACTCACAGAAAGCTGACGAGGACCGTTACCCCAGCTTCAAGGGGTTTGTCACCAATAAATTCTGGGACAACTGGGAGATTTCCCTTAACTTCGGTACAGGTTTCTCCGCATACAGCAGCGGTAATTACGGCGCATACGGAGACCGCTTCGGAGTCAACGGTGAGTTCTCGGTCGCCAAATGGCTGCATCCCGTTGTAGGAGTAAGGGCCGGCTTCTGGGGCGGTAACTACAACACCGTCCATCCCGACTACGGCAAGATCAAATGGCCGTTCCTCTTCGGACATGTAGACGCCATGCTCAACCTATCCAACTGGATCGGAGGGTATAAGGAAGACCGCGTGTACTATGCCGTCATCTATGCCGGTATGGGACTGTTCGGATCCAACTTCACCGATGCCAGCCAGGCTGCCGTACACCATGCGAGCATCCCGACCAACTTCGCTTTCACCGGAGGCTTGATCAACAAGTTCCGCGTATCGCCCAGCATCGACATCAACCTTGAGCTCAGAGGTCTGCTCGGAATGGCCTATCTCAACCCTGTCAACACCACCACGAGAGGAAACTATCTCGGCACAGGCAATGTATCCGTAGGTGTCACCTACCGCTTCGGCAAACGTGACTTCGAGCGCGGCGCCGCAGGATATACCATGGCCGACATAGAATGCCTCAAGAGGGAAGCCGAGGAAGCCGCAGCAACAGCTCAGGCGACAGAGGATGACATGAACACCCGCCTTGCCCAGGCAGAGGAAGCTCAGGCAGCGGCCGAGCAGCGAGCAGCTCAGGCAGAGAAAGAACTTGCCGAGGCTCTGGCCCAGATCGAGGAACTCAACGACCGTATATCAGCTGAGGACACGGCTTCTACCGACACTGTCTTCTTCGGTTACGGACTGGCAGTTCTTTCTTCCGCTGACCAGATACGCCTTCAGGTTCTCGCCGAACAGTTCAAGTCCGAGCCCGAAAGCGCGGAGCATTCCATCACCGGTTACGCCGACTTCTCAACCGGAGAGCGTGCGAAGAATATCGCCCTCGCGCAGAAGCGCGCCCGTGTAGTCTATGACTACCTCGTAAGCCTCGGAGTTCCCGCCTCACGCCTCTCTTACAGAGGTGCAGGAGAGGACGAACAGCCCTTCACCTCCGACGGCAATCAGACCGTCATCATCAAATAGCCGGTGCTGAGAACAATGAAAAAAGCTGTGACTGGAAAACCGTCACAGCTTTTTTCATATCCCGACGCCACGCTCGGATATTCAGAAGAGAATGGCGGATTCGGACGGAGCACAGAGATCGCAGATACCGCAGGGGCGGCACTGCTCCTGGCCGAAATAAGCTGACAGACGGCGGCTGCGGCAGGCCGACTGGGCGGCAGAGCGGTCACTCACAGGGGATATATAACGGAACATAGCCTCCATCCGCTCCTTGAACATAGCCTTGCGCTGTCCGTAAGCGGATTCCGAAAGATACAGGTTGTCCGGGGTAAGCCTCTCCCCGGCGAAACATATCAGCGGAGAACGGACCTTGGGAATATACCTGAGCACACCGTTGCGCGAGAGCTGAAGCAGCTTGAGCTTCACGGCCCTCGATGAATTGACTGTCAACTTGGCCACATATTCCTCGTCTATCGGCACCAAATGGGAGAACAGCCCGGGATAGACGCGCATCAGAGCCTTTATGAAGGCGTCCAAAGAAGGATCGGAGAGCTGTATCCTGTACAGGTCGTCCCTGTTGACAGTAAACATTATCCTGGTCGGATTGTCTATCTCCTCCGTAAGCGTCCAGTACCCGGATGTCTCGATATACTTTATTGCATTGTACGCCATCGCGGCATTGAGCCTATAGCGCCTGACGAACTCTATCAGGTTGAACTTGCACACGGCCCCCACACCGTCCTCGTATGCTATTCCGAGAAATCTGAACACCTTCTGATATATGTCAGCGATATAGTCCAGGCCTGGAAAACTGCTCTGATATATAGCCTCCAGCCGCTTGATGTCCGACTTGTTCCACAGCAGCACGGCCCATGAGCGCAGACCGTCCCTGCCGGCACGTCCGGCTTCCTGATAGTATGACTCAATCGCTTCCGGCAGGTCAAAATGGCAGACAAACCGCACATCCGGCTTGTCGATGCCCATACCGAAGGCATTGGTGGCCGCGATAATCCTAAGGCCACCCGTCTTCCACTTCTCCTGGACATCGCTGCGCTCCTCCTTGCTCAGACCGGCATGATAGAACCCGGCGTCCACACCCTGCGACACCAAGAACGAGGCTATATCCCTGGCCGCCTTCCTCTCCCGCACATACACGATACCGGAACCCTGCACGGCATTGCAGAGCGAAAGCAAAGCTCCGAACTTATTTTCAGTATTGCGCACGATATATGACAGATTTGGCCGCTCGAAACCGGAACAGATGATATTGTCCTTCCTGAAACCGAGCCTGTCCTCGATATCCTTGGCCACCACCGGAGTCGCAGTTGCCGTCAGTGCTATCACCGGCACCTCCGGCAGCAGGGTCCTTATCTCGGCTATCTGAAGGTAATCCGGCCTGAAATCGTAACCCCACTGGGAGATACAGTGCGCCTCGTCCACCACTAAAAAACACACCTGCATCTTCTGCACCCTGGAACGGAAAAGATCCGTGCGCAGCCTTTCCGGAGACAGGTACAGGAATTTGTAGTCCCCGTACACGGCATTGTCCAGCGCGATGTCTATCTCCCGGCGGGTCATGCCGGAATGTATCGCTATGGCCTTGATGCCGCGCCGGCGCAGATTCTGCACCTGGTCCTTAATCAATGATATAAGAGGTGACACCACGACTGCCAGCCCCTCACGCATCATCGTTGGAAGCTGAAAGCACAGCGACTTCCCGCCACCGGTCGGCAGGATGGCCAGCACATCCTCTCCTGCCAGTGCCGAGGCTATTATCTCCTCCTGTTTAGGCCGGAAAGATGTGAATCCCCAATATTTTTTCAATATTTCTTTCACAATGACAAATATACTGATTATTTTGGCAAAAATTTTGCATATAAGCCTGCGGATAAAAATTATTTACACGATTTGTATTTTTTAAATTCTATAAAAATGGCTAAAATCGATTTGACCAAGTACGGTATCACCGGCACACCTGAGATTATCTACAATCCCTCCTATGAGCAGCTCTTCGAGGCTGAGATGGATCCCTCTCTCACAGGATATGAGAAAGGCCAGCTGACCGAGCTCGGTGCCGTAAACGTAATGACCGGCATCTACACCGGACGCTCGCCTAAGGATAAATTTTTCGTAATGGACGAGACCTCCAAGGACACCGTATGGTGGACTTCGGACGCATACAAGAATGACAACAAGCCCGTGACCAAGGAGACCTGGAAAGTCCTCAAGGACCTCGCTTCCAAGGAGCTCTCAGGCAAGAAGCTCTATGTGATGGATACCTTCTGCGGTGCCAACGAGAACACCCGTCAGAAGATCCGCTTCATCATGGAGGTGGCATGGCAGGCACATTTCGTAAAGAACATGTTCATCCGCCCCACCGACGAGGAGCTGGCCAACTACGGCGAGCCTGACTTCGTAGTGCTCACAGCCTCCAAGGCCAAGGTAGAGAACTACAAGGAGCTCGGTCTGAACTCCGAGACAGCAGTAGTCTTCAACCTCACCGAGAAGATGCAGGTTATCCTGAACACATGGTACGGCGGTGAGATGAAGAAGGGTATGTTCTCCTACATGAACTACCTCCTCCCCCTGCGCGGCATCGCTTCCATGCACTGCTCCGCAAACTGCGGCGAGGACGGCGACACAGCCATCTTCTTCGGTCTCTCCGGTACAGGTAAGACCACCCTCTCCACAGATCCCAAGCGCCGCCTGATCGGTGACGACGAGCACGGCTGGGACGATGACGGTATCTTCAACTTCGAGGGCGGCTGCTACGCCAAGGTAATCAACCTCTCCAAGGAGAACGAGCCCGATATCTACAACGCCATCCGCCGCGATGCTCTCCTCGAGAACGTGACCGTGGACGCCAACGGCAAGATCGACTTCGCCGACAAGAGCGTTACAGAGAACACCCGCGTATCCTACCCTATCTACCACATCAAGAACATCGTTAAGCCTGTATCGAAGGCCGGCCACGCTTCGAAGGTCATCTTCCTGACCGCTGACGCATTCGGAGTACTCCCTCCCGTTTCCAAGCTGACCCCCGAGCAGACCAAATACTACTTCCTGAGCGGCTTCACCGCCAAGCTCGCCGGAACAGAGCGCGGTATCACCGAGCCTACCCCCACCTTCTCCGCATGCTTCGGAGCAGCATTCCTCTCCCTGCATCCCACCAAGTACGGTGAGGAGCTCGTCAAGAGAATGGAGAAAGTAGGCGCCACCGCTTACCTCGTGAACACCGGTTGGAACGGTACCGGCAAGCGTATCTCCATCAAGGATACCCGCGCCATCATCGACCGCATCCTCGACGGCAGCATGGACAAGGCTGAGACCACAACCATCCCTTACTTCAACCTTGCCATCCCTACCAAGCTCGACCAGGTGGACACCAACATCCTCGATCCCCGCAACACCTACGCTACTCCCGAGGAGTGGGAAGTCAAGGCCAAGGATCTCGCCGGACGCTTCATCAAGAACTTCGAGAAGTTCATCGGCAATGAGGCAGGCAAGGCTCTCGTGGCCGCCGGTCCCAAGCTCTAATCACGACAAAAGTTTCTATTGTTTCATAGCTCTTCAGGGGCTGTCTGAAAAGGCGGTCCCTGTTTTTTTTATAAGTATGCGACGCTTTTTCCTCTTCCTGCTGTACATGACAGCGGCACTTGCCGCAGCATTCATTTTATTCATAGCCGTAGCTGCGTTGACCGACTACAGGCCGGAGGCACGCGTGCCGTTGGAGGACCTTTCCGGCATGCAGGCAGACAGTTCCGGGGGCATGCCCGACTCTTTATCCATTCTCTGCTGGAATATCGGATACGGAGGACTCGGAGATGACATGGATTTTTTCTACGACGGAGGCACTCAGGTGCGTACCAGTCGGGAACGGACCCTGGCCAACCTCGACGGTATCATATCGGAGATCAGACATCAGAATGCCGACATAGTGCTGCTGCAAGAGGTGGACGAATGCTCCAGACGCACCTACCGCATCAACGAGGTGGAAATGCTGCGCAAGGCTTTTCCGGAATATCACATCTACCTTGCATACAACTACAAGTCATTTTTCGTACCGATACCGTTCAAGGCACCCATGGGGAAAGTAGCCAGCGGAGTGGTACTGATGAGCCGCATCGCTCCGACTGAGGTCAGCCGCATGCAGTACCCGTCCCGCTTCCCATGGCCGGTGAGCATGTTCAACCTCAAACGCTGCCTCCTTTCAGCATCGTTCAGGCTTGCAGACGGAAGCACTCTCATCATCGGCAATACCCATAACACCGCCTACGACACAGGAGACATGCGCTCGGTCGAGACGGAGTTTCTCGGAGAACTCGCAGCCGGACTCCACAGCGACAGTACGGATTTTATCATAGGAGGCGACTGGAACCAGTATCCGGCATCCTACAATCCGTCTGAAAGGGAAAATTCCAATCCACATTTCTCCACAGTACGCCTCGAAGAGGAGAAACTCCTGCCCTACGGCCGCATAATATTCGATCGGGATGTCAGGACTCTGCGCCATTTAGACAAGCCATACAGTCCGGAATCCGTACTCACCGTGACGGATTACTTCTATGTCTCTCCAGGCATAAGGATAGACACAGTCCGGGCTTTGGACCTGAAATTCAAATATTCCGATCATCAGCCAGTACTGCTTGAGATATCAGAAATCCACTGAGAACACATCCGAACGGGGCAGACATGCCAACTGTATATCTGCAGGCACTGAGAGACCTATGTCTTCTAAAGCACGCCTGGCGGAGTCGTATGCCAGCCCGGGAGTATTGTTGTCCTTGCTGAGATGACAGAGATATACCCCCTTCAGGCCTCGGTGCCATACCCTCCTGAGCACTGACGCGCAATCGTCATTGCTCAGATGACCGCAGTCTCCGATGATACGGTATTTCAGATCCGGAGGATAAGGACCCCGCATAAGCATGTCGACATCGTAATTGGACTCTATCACAAGATAGTCGGCCTGTCTGCAGTAATCCAGAGCATAGTCAGGAACCCTGCCGAGATCGGTCATGAATACGAATCTGGTTCCGAAGAAATCAATAAAATAGCCTAAGGTCTGCGTTGCGTCGTGAGGGACCTCGAATGCCACACAGCCCACCCCCCTCATCGTCTCCAGCACTCCGGGCCGTAGCACCCTCCGTGAGCCGCCGAGATCCGGTCCCACTGCCGGATGACGCGAAAGGGCATCATGCAGCCTGGCTGTGGCGTACACGGGCACTGACAGCCTCCCGGCCAGCGTAAGCAGTCCGCGGATGTGGTCCACATGGTCATGCGTGACGAAAATCATCTCCACAGACGAGAGATCCACCCCTGCTCCCGCCAGTCTCTGCCTGATGGTTCGGAAACCTATACCGGCATCTATGACCAGCGCCGTACGCCCGTCCCCTATATAATAACAGTTACCGTTGCTCCCGCTCGAGATACTCAGAAATCTTGCCATAAAGATTGTCCCTGGTATTAAAAAGCACCACATTGAAACCCAGTGCTTTGGCAGATTCAATATTAGCCGGTGAATCATCTATGTAAAGCGTCTCCTCAGGCAATATGCCGGAATCCCTTATGACTTCCCTGAATATCTCCGGATCGGGCTTTGCCAGTCCCATATTATAGGACAGGTACTGCTTCTCGAACAGTTGCTTGGCATCGTAGCCCCTCCTGCGGAAGAGCTTGCGGCAGTACGCCATGCCGATCGGGTTGGTATTGCTGAGCAACAGCATCCTGTAGCTGCGCTTGAAGAGCAGCAGGGCATCTATTCTGTCCTGCGGTATCTCATTGAGAAAACAGTTGAGGGAATAGTCGATCTCACGGTCGCTCACCAGCCATGGTTTTCCATCCTTCTCTCTGATGGAATTGGAACGAATGATTTCACGGAACTCTCTGGATGATATCTGTCCCGTCTCGAACTTTTCAAAGAATCCGGTCTGTCGGTACGAGCGGAGCACATCCCCGAAATCCTTATAGCCGACAATATCGTTGAAAGCCCTGATACAGGCAACACGGTTCAGAGGCACTATCACCCCTCCGAGATCAAATATTAGGTTTTTTATCATTGTATATCAGGTTTGAGGTTGGAAAAATCAAACGGAGGACGGAAAATACCTCTCTCTGTCACAATTCCGGATATCAGGGCCGCAGGAGTCACATCGAAGGCCGGATTGTAGACCTTCACTCCGGCCGGAGCCATCCGGCGCTCAAAATACAGATCAGTGACCTCATCGGGAGAACGCTGCTCCACCGGGATACCGGTACCGTCCGGCACTGACGGATCTATGGATGAAGTGGGCCCCAATATATAAAAAGGTATTCCGTAATAAGATGCAAGGACGGCGAGAACTGATGTTCCTATCTTGTTGGCCGTATCACCGTTCGCTGCCACGCGGTCACAGCCGGCCAGCACCATGTCCACCTTTCCGGATGCCATAAGCGAGCCGGCCATGCTGTCGCACTGAAGAGTGACATCGACCCCTGCCTTCATCAGTTCCAATACCGTAATCCTGGCTCCCTGCAGCAGAGGGCGAGTCTCGTCGGCATAGACTCTCGGAGCAAGTCCCCGGCTGTGGGCCAAATATATGGGAGCCAGGGCCGTGCCGTAGCGCGACACAGCATAGTGGCCGGCATTGCAGTGAGTCAGTATGCCCATATCCGGACGGGTAATCAGTCCGGCTCCGTATTCAGCGATAGAGCGGCACATGGCCATGTCGTCATTCTTCACGGCATCGGCCTCCGTACGAAGGGCCGACAGAATCCCGGAGATGCCTAACCCGGCGACCGACATGTAGCAATCCGTCATCCTGTCCAGTGCCGCCGAGAGATTGACGGCAGTAGGCCTGGCTGAACAAAGATAGTCCCTGATACGCCGGAATTCCGCATCCACATCAGGGCCGGTTCCCTGTCCGTCTCTTTCAAGCACCCTGCGAAGGGCCACATACAGTCCGTAGGCCGCCGCTATGCCGATGGCCGGAGCTCCGCGCACCCTCAGACGCGCTATGGCCTCATAGACCTCGTACTCGTCCCTCAAAGTGAGAAACCTCTCCTCCCAAGGCAACAGAGTCTGGTCCACTATCACCACTCCGTCACCCTGCGCATTAAGAGCCACACTGTCGTATGCGAACAAACCGTCCAAGTCCACAGCCCCTATAACTTTTCTATCAATGCCGTGAATATCACCGTCATACGGTCAGCCGCAGCATCAGCGGCACGGACAACATCGTCCCCGTTGTTTTCGAAATCCTCGGCATAATCGTCATGCGCCTCGTTTGTGATGACAGACATGCCGAACACAGGCACCGAACTGTGACGGGCCACTATTACCTCCGGGATTGTGGACATGCCTATGGCATCGGCTCCTATCATGCGGAAATACTTGTACTCCGAAGGTGTCTCGTAACTCGGCCCTGTCCCGGCCAGATATACTCCTTTCTTAAGTTCTATGCCCTTTTCCCGGCCTATTTCCTCCGCCAAGGCGATGAGTTTGGGATCGTAAGGACGGGTCATGTCCGGGAAACGGGGTCCGAACTCATCCAGATTGGGGCCGATAAGGGGATTGGGCAGCTTGTTGATATGATCCCTGATGATCATCAGGTCGCCCACTTTAAAACCGAAGTTGACTCCTCCGGCTGCGTTGGACACAAACAGTGCCCTGATGCCAAGACGCACCATCACGCGCACCGGAAGTGTCACCTTTTCCATAGGATATCCCTCGTAATAATGGAAACGGCCCTGCATTGCAAGCACTGTCTTTCCTCCGAGAGTACCGGCGATGAAGTTGCCCTTATGCCCTATAGCGGTCGACCTCACGAAGCCTGGAACATCCGCATAGGGGATGACCAAAGGATTCTCGATTCTGTCGGCCAGTTTGCCCAGACCGCTGCCGAGTATGATGCCCACTTCAGGCGTGAGGCTGCCGAGACGCTCCTTCATATACTCCGAAGCCTCGGTTATAGTTGTCATTCTGTTGTCCATATCTTTTCTATAATTTCTTGATTCTTTCTACAAAACGCGATGCCTGTTCCTTGGCATTGGAAAGCACCGCATCCTCTCCTTCCACCTTACCTCCCCGCATGAGCACCCGTCCGTCGCAGATGAGCGTGTCTATGCAGGAACTGTTCGCGGCATAGATGAAGTTGGCCTTGAAATTGTGAGCCGGGATGAAGAAGGGCGAGTCCGTATCCACCAATATAAGATCCGCCAAGGCACCTTCCTCCACCACCCCGGAACGCAACCGCAGGGCCTTCGCCCCGTTGACGGTACCCATGGCCAACAGCTCGTCGAGAGGAAGCGCCGCAGGATCCTCCCTCCAGGCTTTCTGGACCAGAGCCGCAGTTTTCAGGGACTCGCGCAGATCCAGATTATTGGAGGAGCCGGCCCCGTCAGTACCCATGGTGACATTGGCCCCGGCATCCCTCAGCTCATTGTACCGGAACCTGTATCCCGACGCCAGCTTGAGGTTGGAATTGACATTGTGCACAACCGTTGTGCCTGAGTCTCCGAGCATCCGCACATCCTCGTCGGAGAGCCACAAGGTATGAGCAGCTATGACATCCCTTCCCAACAGTCCCATGGAATGAAGACGCGCCGTAGGCGATATCCCGTATCTGGCCAGATGCGTCTCATTCTCGGCACATGTCTCGGATATATGTGTGTGTATAAGAAGCGAATGCTTCCTGGCAAAATCGGCAGCCCAGAGCATATTCCCGTCACTTACCGTATAATGGGCATGCACTGAGACCCCGAACTGTATCCTGGAAGGCCAGTCCCGCGAGATTGCGTACATCCGCCCGCACTCTTCCCGCTGAATCCGCTGCTTCCCGGAATCTCCGCCGTCAAGGAAACAATATGTCAGCAAGGCCCGCATTCCGCTGTCCCTGACAGCCTCAGCTGCCTTGTCTATGCTCCAGTACATATCCGCGAAAGCAGCCGTTCCTGTCTTGATCATCTCGAGACACGCCAGTCTCGTACCCCAATATATAAACTCGTCATCGAGGACGGTCTCGGCCTTCCATACTGCGTCCAGCCATTGTTTCAAAGGCATGTCCTCACAGATACCGCGGAAAAGCGTCATTCCGGAATGGGTGTGCATGTTGACGAAAGCCGGCATGACTGTCTTGCCGCCACCGTCCAGCACAGTATCGGCATCTATGCAGATATCCACCCCGATGCGCCTTATGGTTCCGTTCTTTATATAGATATCCCTGGACTCTCCGTCCACGACAACATTCTTTATAAGAATAGTGCTCATGTCTCAATATATCATGAGAAGCAAAAATAACAAGAATCTGTTTAAAATCATAACCTGCCGGATATTTGTTGTTGATTATTGTAAGTACAAAGACTATTTTGGTATAAAATTAGTATATTTGCAGAATTATAGAAGAATCGCACGCATAATGATAACAAAAGAGTTAATCGCCCCTAAGAGCATCGTGGTCGTCGGTGGTTCTGACGACATCCACAAGCCTGGCGGAGCCACACTTAAGAACCTTTTAGACACTCACTACTCCGGTGAGCTGTATGTCGTCAACCCCAAATGCGACTCGGCTCAGGGAGTCAAATCCTACAGGGACATAGAGCAGCTTCCCTCCGTGGACTGCGCCATCCTCGCCATCCCGGCAAAGATGTGCCTGGCCACTGTCGAGACCCTCTGCAACAAGAAGACCTGCAAGGCCATCATCATCCTCTCTGCGGGATTCAAGGAGGACAGTGCCGAAGGCGCGGAATGGGAAAGAAAGATAACGGAGGTCTGCAACTCCACCAACACCGCCCTTATCGGCCCCAACTGCGTGGGCGTAATGACCAGCCACTACATCGGTGCGTTCATCCAGCCCATACCTAAGATCAATCCTATGGGCGCAACGCTCATATCCGGATCCGGTGCCACCATCGTATTCATCCTTGAGGCGGCCATGCAGCTCGGCCTGCATTTCAACCAGGTGTTCTCAGTCGGCAACTGCGCCCAGATCGGCGTAGAGGACGCCCTCGAATATATGGACGAGACATATGTTCACGGCAAGAGCTCGCCCGTCATCATGCTTTACATCGAAAGCATGAACAATCCTGCGAAGCTGGCCAAACATGCCAAATCTCTGATAGCCAAAGGCGCCAAGATCGCCGCTATCAAGGCCGGCTACAGCGAGGCAGGCAGCCGCGCTGCTTCATCGCACACCGGAGCCATGGCTTCGCCCGACAAGGCAGTCAATGCACTGTTCCGCAAGACCGGCATAGTAAGGTGCTACAGCCGCACCGAACTGGTAACAGTAGCGGCAGCCATGATGTATCCGGAACCGAACGGCCGTAAAGTAGCTATTGTCACCCACGCCGGAGGTCCCGCCGTCATGCAGACCGATGTCCTGTCATCAAACGGCATCGAGATACCCAGACTTTCCGGCCCCAAGGCTCAGGAACTGCTTGCAAGACTGTACCTGGGCTCTTCCACAGCCAATCCTATCGACTTTCTGGCGACCGGTACCGCCGAACAGCTCGGATACATACTCGACGCCTGCGAGAACGATTTCGATGTGGATGCCATCACTATCATATTCGGCAACCCCGGGCTCAGTACGGTTTACGATGTCTATGACCTCATCAGCGAGAAGATCAAGACTTCCAAGAAGCCTATATATCCCGTACTTCCCTCCATCGTCAATGCAAGGAATGAGATCGAGGCATTCCACGATAAAGGAGGAATCAGTTTCCCCGACGAGGTTGCCCTCGGCTCGGCTATCGTCAAGATCATGAACCGGCCCAGGCCCATAGAAGACGCGACCCTGCCGCCCGTGGACAAGAAAATGATCCGCGGCATCATCGACTCGGCGCCCAACGGATATCTCGAGCCTGAGAAGGTACAGCAGCTTCTGGACGCTGCCGGCATCAACCGCTCGAAAGAATATGTAGTGGACAGCGAGGAAGCCGCTCTCGAAGCAGCGAAGGAGATCAGATATCCCGTAGTGATGAAAGTCGTAGGCCCGGTCCACAAATCGGATGTCGGGGGAGTTTCCCTCAATATCGCGGACGACACCACTCTGTCATCCGAATTTTTCCGTATGATGCGTATAAAGGACGCAAAGGCAGTCCTGCTCCAGCCCATGCTCAGCGGTACTGAGATATTCGTAGGAGCCAAACGCGAGGACAAGTTCGGTCACCTGATTCTGTGCGGTCTCGGCGGCATCTATGTAGAGGCGCTGCACGATATAAGATATTCCCTTTCTCCTGTATCCAAGGTAGAGGCCGACGAGATGATCCACGGCCTGCGCGCCATCAAGCTGCTTGAAGGCATCAGGGGGCAGGAAGGCGTCAACATGACTCTTTTCAACGAAGTGATCCGCAGGGTGTCCGCACTTTGCGCGGCCGCTCCGGAAATCTTCGAGATGGATATCAACCCCCTGCTCGGCAACTCCAAGTCCATCACGGCTGTGGATGCCCGTATAAGGATTGAGAAATAAGGCACAGCAGAACCATGAGCAATCCGTTCACAAGACTCAAGAAGTGGTACTCGGCCCAGACCCCCACGGCAAAAGGGATGATCTGGATAGGACTTATCCTGATTGTGGGAATAATTCTGCGCTGGGACTATATCTGTGAACGCGTAGTTTCATCATTCGGATTTTTAAACTTCAACAACCAATAACTAACACTCATTTTATGGCAACACAAGGAGCTATTGTAGTAGACAAAGAGAGGTGCAAGGGTTGCGGCGTCTGCGTCGTAAACTGCCCCACCGAAGCCATTGCCCTGTCCCATGAGGTCAACGGCAAGGGTTACAACTTCCTTTCTCTGGTCAATCCCGAGAAATGCATCGGCTGCGCCAACTGCGCGACCGTATGTCCTGATTCAGTTATTACTGTTTACCGTGTTAAAATCTAAATTTTGAGAATATGGCAGAAAAGATCCTTATGAAAGGTAACGAGGCCATCGCATACGGAGCCATCGACTGCGGCTGCGACGGATACTTCGGATACCCTATCACCCCTCAGTCCGAGGTGATGGAAACCCTGATGAAAGTACAGCCCTGGGAGACCACCGGCATGGTAGTGCTCCAGGCCGAGAGTGAAACATCATCCATCAACATGGTATACGGCGGTGCATGCTGCGGAAAGAAGGTCATGACCTCCTCTTCCAGCCCCGGCATCAGCCTCATGTGCGAGGGACTCAGCTACATCGCCGGCGCCGAGCTGCCCTGCGTGGTAGTGAATGTAATGCGCGGCGGTCCGGGACTCGGCACCATCCAGCCCAGCCAGGGAGACTACTTCCAGGCAGTGAAGGGCGGCGGACACGGTGACTATCATCCCATCGTACTCGCCCCCGCATCGGCTCAGGACATGTACGACTTCGTAGGCGAGGCCTTCGAGCTCGCATTCAAATACCGCAATCCTGCCATGATTCTCGGCGACGGTGTCATCGGCCAGATGATGGAGAAAGTGGAGCTGCGTCCCGCCAAGCCCCGCCGCACCGAGGAGGAGATCCGCGCCCTGTGCGACTCCTGGGCCACCATCGGCAACAAGGGCCGTCACGGCAACACCATCACATCCCTCGCCCTCGACCCTCAGGTACAGGAGAACTTCAACATCAAGCTCCAGAAGAAGTACGCCGAGATCGAGGCCAACGAGGTCCGCTACTCGACTTACATGACCGACGACGCCGAGTACCTCATCGTAGCATTCGGCTGTATGTCCCGTATCGGCGAGAAGGTAGTCGAGCTTGCACGCGAGGAAGGCATCAAGCTCGGACTGCTGCGTCCCATCACCCTCTATCCTTTCCCCAAGAAGGAGATCGACGCCTTAGTACCCCAGCTCAAGAACATCCTCTCCCTCGAGCTCAACGCAGGCCAGATGGTGGAGGACATCAGACTGATCGTCAACGGACGCATCCCCGTCAACTTCTACGGCCGTCAGGGCGGTATGATTCCTGACCCCGAGGAAATCCTGGAAGTCTTCAAAAAAACTATGTAAAAAAGGCAATCATGATGGATATTAACGAAATAATCAAACCTGAGAACAAGGTTTACGGGAAAACCCCCATACTCAAAGACAACATCCTCCATTACTGCCCCGGCTGCTCCCATGGTGTAGTCCACAAGATTATCGCCGAGGTCATCGAGGAGATGGGCATCCAGGACAAGACCATCGGTATCTCCCCTGTAGGATGCTCCGTATTCGCATACAACTATCTGGACATCGACTGGCAGCAGGCAGCTCACGGACGTGCTCCCGCCCTCGCCACAGCCACCAAGAGGCTGATGCCCGACAAATACGTGTTCACATACCAGGGTGACGGTGACCTCGCATCCATCGGTACCGCCGAAGTGATGCACGCCTGCAACCGTGGTGAGAACATCGTCATCATCTTCATCAACAACGCTATCTACGGTATGACCGGAGGCCAGATGGCTCCTAC